>DATKWR010000165.1:0-4539 GCA_035529475.1 Sedimentisphaerales bacterium
CAAATTCCGGGCCTCCGGCTCGGCGCGTAGGACAGCATTATGGAACAGCCGCAGGGTCGGATGAGCCGTCAGCGTTACGTACTTATTGCTATCCTGTTCTTTCACAGCGTCAACACGTACATGGATCGTGCGTGCATTGCCTCGGCCGCGGACCATATCATCAGGGACCTGTCCCTCTCCAAAGAGATGCTGGGCCTGATTCTCGGCATTTTCGCCGTGGGGTATGCGTTGTTTCAAGTGCCGTCAGGCTGGATTGCGGACCGTTTCGGCGCGCGCAAGGCCCTGACCATAGTGGTCAGTGTCTGGAGCATGTTCACGGCCCTGACCGGGGCGGCGCGAAACGCCGCCCAGATGCTGATTCTCCGGTTCCTGTTCGGCATGGGCGAAGCTGGCGCGTTTCCCGGCGCCACGCAAGCCTTTTTCCGCTGGCTGCCTGTCAAGGATCGCGGCCTCGCGCACGGCATCAATTTTTCGGGCAGCCGTTTAGGCGCCGCTTTTTCGCTGTTCCTGATGCCGTGGCTGATCAGTGCGATCGGCTGGCGCTGGACGTTTGCGGTCAATGGATTGATTGGCATTCTCTGGGCCACGGTCTGGTTGCTCTGGTTCCGCGACAATCCCAGGGACAACAAGAAAATCAATCAAGCGGAATTGGACTATATCGAGCAGGGGCGGGTCAGTGACTTCACGGCCACAGTGAAAGCTTCGTTTGCGGAAATCTTCACATCTCTGAACATGTCGCTGGCGATGCTGCAGTACTTTGCCAGCAACGTGACGTTCTTCATCAGTCTGACGTGGCTTCCTTCGTACCTGAAGGACCAGTGGCCCGATGATCCGAGAGCCGTTTACTTCTCAGCGACGCCGCTGCTGTTCGCTGCCTTCGCGAACTGGGTCGCGGGTTCTATGGTGACCGGATTGTTCAAGAAAGGCTATCACGTCGGCTCCAGGCGCGCCACGGCCATGGCCGGCTTCACCCTCGGTGTGATCGGATTGCTGCTGGCCACGCAAACCGACAACCTCTACTGGTTTGTGTTTTGTTTCAGCCTGGCGACGTTCGGTGTGGATATGACCCTGAGCCCGAGCTGGGCCTTCTGCAACGATATCGGGGGCGGCAATTCCGGTGCCGTCTCGGGCTCGATGAATATGGTGGGCAATATCGGGGCGGCGCTGAGCGCCATCGCATTTCCGCTCATGTTGAACCAGCAGACCGGAAGTGCGAACCGATTCTTTGTCCTGGCGGCGGGCCTGAACTGTGTGGCGATTGTAAGCTGGTGCTTCATGAACCCGAACCGGACGTCGGACAAAAAGCTCTCGCCTGAGGCGATTCGGAACCGGTTCATTGCCATGCTTACGGCGCTGGTCGTTCTTACGCTTGGCACCGTCGGGTACAACATCTATAGATCGACGCGCAAGAAACCGGCGTCCGCGCCGCAAGCCAGCCAGGCCGATCCCAACGATGTCGAGGATGGTGCGACACAAGAGCAAAGATAACTCAGGAATAGGATCTTCTTCAAATAATATATGCCTAACTTCGATTTTGCAGAAGTTCAGTGGGGACCACGAATGAATACGTTCAAAGCCGTAGCGGTGGGGGCGGGGTATTTCAGTCACTTTCAATACGAGGCGTGGCAGCGGATGCCGGAGGTCACGGTCACGGCCTTCTGCAACCGCAGCGTCGAGCGTGCCGGGCCGATCTTGGAAAACTATGGCATCGCGCGTCACTATACCGACTACCGCGAGATGTTAGAAAAGGAAAAGCCCGACTTCGTGGATATCATCACGCCGCCCCCCACGCATTTGGAGATGTGCAAAATCGCGGCGGACCTGGGGGTGGCCGTGATTTGCCAGAAGCCGCTGGCCCCGACGTTCGAGCAGGCCCGTCAGATCGTCGAATATACCGACAAGGCCGGCGTTCGCTTCATGGTCCACGAGAACTGGCGCTTCCAGCCGTGGTATCGCGAGATGAGAAAGCTGCTCGACGCCCGCGTCGTGGGCGATACGATTCATTCGATCTATTTCCGCTCCCGCATGGGCGACGGCTGGGGCGACGATGCGTACCTGGACCGCCAGCCGTACTTCCGCGATTATCCGCGATTGCTCGTTTACGAGAACGGCGTGCATTTCATCGACACGTACCGCTATCTGGCCGGCGAGATCAGGCAGGTCTATGCCGTGCTCAAAAAGCTCAATCCCGTCATCGCGGGCGAAGACTACGCCGCCGTCGTGTTCGGCTTCGAGAGCGGGGCGGTGGGCCTCTGGGACGCGAACCGCTACAACGAATGTAACTATCCCAGGCCCCGCTACACATTCGGCGAGCTGCTGCTCGACGCCAACGGCGGCTCGATCAGGCTTTATCTCGATGGCCGCCTCACGATCCAGCCGCTCGGCGAAAAAGAGCGAACGCACGACTATCATCACGAGGACCGCGCCTTTTGCGGCGACTGCTGCTATACCACCCAACGCCACTTCATCGACCGCCTGCTCGACGGCCAACCCTTCGAGACCAACGGCCACGAATACCTCAAGACCTTAGCCGTCCAGGAAGCCGTCTATGAGTCCGCGGTGAAGAATACCCCAATAGTGGTCAGGCAATAGAATGTGAATAAATTGAGACTGTAGCGCTATTACATTCTATCGCGCGCACAGGGTGAGAAAACAGCAGCACCCGAAGATCTGGCTTCGCGTGTCGAAGGTGTCCGTATGTGCTTGGCCGAGGAAGGGCCATCCCCATCCCGATAAGGACAATCGGGATGAGGCTGCCACCCAGTAGAGCAGATGGGAAACGGGTGGCAGCCTCAAAGCCGCAGGCTTTGGGGATGGTTGCGAATGATAGAGCCCGGCTAAACACATGCGGACGTGCCGCCTTCTGATCGCGGGCGGGACGCCCGCGACGCTGGGGGATTTGTCGCGTTGGGGGGCAACAGCAACACGGATGTCCGATTCACGAATGCCGATTGGCGATTTCAAATTGAAAAATCCCTGCTTGTTGCTGGCAGGGACATTCGACAATCGGCAATGGGGTTATGCTGGTGCCCAAGAAAGCGATAAATCCACCCAAGGTATGGCGGATAGATCCTTGGCGTTTTTTCATGGAACTGAATTAAGAGGCGCATGTCGAAATAATGATGCCTGATGAATACTGTCGCGCGCGTACTCTTGTTGGCTTTTTTGCTCCTTTTCGCGGGCTGTCGCAAGGACGGCCAGGTCTCGAAAGAGCAACCCCCGGAGAAAGAGGCGCCGAGCATCATTACGATTGAAGATCTTGCGACGACGGAACGAGACCTGACATTAGATTACAGAGTCGCGAATCCTTTCGCGTACGACATTTGGATTTGTGAGGACATAGACACTAAAGGCAAGTGCGACGTTGAAACTCGAATAGAGCTCGAGACTGTCTTGATGAAGCTCAAATTCAAGCTGTGCTCTAACATTTTTCGGAACCCTCTGGCTATTGGTGAATATCTTCGGTTGGCACCCGGTGACTCGCATTCAGGAAGAATTATTCTTGAACTGCCTGTCCGAAATGCTTCCCCCGTTTATGTCTTTCATGAAGATGGTAAGAGCCGCAAGCAGGTCATGCTACACCGTCTTGTTCTTGAGGTGGGTTATTTTGAAGGTTGGGTCATGGATGAAGTGGCCGAGGGAATCGAGAAGATTAAACGCGATCCGAATTTTCGGGCGACCGAAATCGAGCCGGTCATAGTAGAGGAAACACAAGCCGGCCAATTACGCCGATTGCTGCGTCCAAATCACATCTGGCCCGGACTCGCGTGGGAGAAGTCTGCTAAGGCTGTTATGACTGATGTCAATATCGCGTGCTCCGTAGTAGTCGACGATAAACAGGGGGCAGAGCGTAGGGTGCGCAACTTGTTGCACACGCGGATTCAATCGGTTTATTGCACGCCGACTTTGTCCGCGTGGGCAAAAACGAAATTTGCCCACCCTACCCGTGCCAACAAGACCTATGTTCTTAGGAGGAGTCCTTCGGCGGGGGCTCAGGATAAACTCCACGACGAGGCAATCTCGACTCCCGGCATCAGAGATTGCTTCGCTTCGCTCGCAATGACATACACGGCGATGCTATCGAACGACTTTGCGATTGCCCCGGATCATCCACGAAGCGGCGCAGGAATAGCGCAGGCCGAAGTCGAGGAGGGTCGAATCGACGTTGTCGCCGGAGAGTCTGCCGAAGAAAACGTCTTTCTTCGGGAGGGGCGTTGCTTTACAATCTGCGCCGACGGCGTGTTGGTTGGAAATAAGGCAGTTTTCCGGAGTCGGCTATGATTGTCCTGCTGACGGATTT
The DNA here is from genome assembly GCA_035529475.1 of Sedimentisphaerales bacterium. Lineage (GTDB taxonomy): Bacteria > Planctomycetota > Phycisphaerae > Sedimentisphaerales > Anaerobacaceae. The sequence continues at coordinate 4,301 of DATKWR010000165.1, forward strand.
TGGGTAGAGTGAGTACGTGGCCGTGGTCTATCGCATCGACGGCGATGCGAAGATCGTCGATTTGTGCCATGATATCTGCCGGCCGAAGGCAAGGGGGCATATTCGGTAAAGACCGGCGAATAGCAGTGGGGGATGAATGTTTACAGGACTTATCACGCAGCGCCGGACAACGAGTTGAGATATCGTGACAGATGAAATATCGCGCCTACATCGACATTGAGACGACCGGACTGAGCAGG
>DATKWR010000166.1:0-7109 GCA_035529475.1 Sedimentisphaerales bacterium
GCAATCGGAAATCCACAGGGGAAAGCATCTATATGGCTGAGCGTACTGTAAGAGTTGGGTTGGCCGGCTTTGGGACGGTGGGCAGCGGCGTCGCCAGGATAATCATCGAGGATGCGGACGCGATAGCCGCCAGGACCGGGGTGCGGCTGGAGCTTGCGTGCGTCGTCGATACCGATACGACCTCTACGCGCCAGGTCAAACTGCCGCCGGGCCTGCTGACGAATGACCTCAATAAGCTGCTGGCCGATAAGAGCATCGCGATAGGCATCGAGATGATCGGCGGCACCAAAGTCGCCAAGGACGTCCAGCTCAGGATGCTGGAGGCCGGAAAGGACGTGGTCACCGCGAACAAGGCCCTGCTGGCCGAGCACGGCAACGAGCTGTACAGGGCGGCCCGCAAGAACGGCCGGTGCATCGCTTTTGAAGCGAGCTGCGCGGGGGGAATCCCGATCATCGCCGCGATCAGAACGGGCCTGACCGCGAACAATATCACGGCCATGTACGGCATCGTCAACGGGACCTGCAACTACATCCTCTCGAACATGACCTCCCGGAACGAGGAATTCGGCCAGGTGCTGGCCCAGGCCCAGCAGAAAGGCTACGCCGAGGCGGACCCGACCCTCGATATCAGCGGGGGCGACAGCGCTCATAAGCTCGCGATTCTCGCCTCCATCGCCTTCGGGTATGAAATCACGCTCGAAGACATCTCCGTCGAGGGCATTGAAGGCATCTGCCCCGACGACATCCGCTATGGCGCCGAGATGGGCTATTGCCTGAAGCTGCTGGCTATCGGTCAGAAGGACCAGCGGGGCAGGATTTCGCTGCGCGTGCACCCGTCGTTCATTTCCAGGGACAACGCCCTGGCACGTGTTGAGGGGCCGTTTAACGCCATCAGCATATTCGGCAGTGCCGCGGGCCAGTTGACGTTCTACGGCCGGGGCGCCGGGATGATGCCCGCCGCCAGCGCGGTGGTGGCCGATATCATCGACGTCGCCATCGGCAATTCCGGGACGACCTTCCGCCAGATGAATCTAAGACCCCGAAGCGAGACGGCGCCGCTGATAGAGAAGATCGACAGCCTGGTGAGCCGGTATTACATCAGGGTCATGTGCAAAGACAAGCCGGGCGTGGTGGCTCAATGGAGCCGAGTTCTGGCTGACAATCAGATCAGCATATCCGGGGCCATACAGCGTGAAGGCACGGGCCCGGACAATACCGTCCCAGTTGTCATCGCCACCCACCCTGCCCGGCAAAAAAACGTTGCCGCCGCGTTAGAAGGCATGGAGAATCTTGAGGTCGTCGGCGCCAAGCCCGTCTGTATCAAAATCGTGGATATCCCGGAGGACAAGGATTGACCACCAAGTACGTTATTATAGTCCCTGACGGAGCGGCGGACGAACCCCAGGACCAGTTCGACGGCAAGACGGTGCTCGAAGCCGCCGCCACCCCCAACATGGACAAGATCAGCACGCTCGGCAGGCAGGGTCTTGTCCAAACCGTTCCCGACACTATGGAACCCGGCAGCGATGTAGCGCAGATGAGCCTGCTGGGCTACGATCCTCGGCGCTACTATTCCGGCCGGGCGCCCATTGAGGCAGTTGCACGCGATATAAAGCTGGCGCTGGAAGACTGGGTCTTCCGATGCAATCTGATCACGATTGCCGACGGAAAAATCGCCGATCACAGCGCAGGACACATCTCGACAGCGGAGGCCGCCAATTTAATAAAAGAGCTGGACAAGCAAATGGGCGGCGAGCGGATTCGCTTTCACGTCGGCGTCAGCTACCGGCACCTGTTGGTGTTCAAGGCGATGGATTTCGACGTCAAGACGTATCCGCCCCACGACTACATCGGCACGGCCATAGAGAAGCTGTTGCCTCGCGGCAAGGGTGCCGACCTGCTCGTTGATTTGATGGCCCGTTCACAGCAAATTTTCAGCGATCATGACGTCAACAGGGTCAGGAGAGACCTGGGGGAAAACCAGGTCAGCTCCATCTGGCTCTGGGGGCAGGGCAAGAGGGCCCAGATGGAACGTTTTCAGAAGCGGTTCGGACTCAAGGGAGCCGCGATTACCGCCGTGGACCTGGTCAGAGGTCTGGCAAAGCTGATCGGTTTCGACTTGATCGACGTGCCGGGTGCGACCGGCTTCATCGACACGAACTATCCGGGCAAGGCGTCCGCGGCTATACAGGCACTGGACACGTATGACATCGTTTTCATCCATATCGAGGCGCCCGATGAGGCCTCTCACAACGGCAACGTGGAAATGAAGAAGAAAGCCATCGAACGGATCGATAAACATATCGTCGGCCCGGTGTTTGAGGCGATGCAGAAGTTTCCAAGCTGGCGGATACTGGTCCTGCCGGACCATCCGACGCCCGTGCGGACCGGCGCGCACTCAGCCGACCCCGTCCCGTTTGCCATGGCGGGCGACAATATCAGTGGAATTCTACATGCCGGGTTCGGCGAAACCAACGCCGCCAGGTCCGGCTTCCGGATAGAAAACGGGTTCGAGCTGATGGAATATTTCCTGAAGAGCTAAAACACTTGACAACCCCGTCCGGGTTCTATATATACACCGTTTTCCGAAGATTCTTGTGATAGAAGGTACAGGTAAATTGAGCTTAAACGGGTAGAACATGAGTATCATAGTACAGAAGTTTGGCGGTACGTCGGTGGCGGATGCAGAGAAGATTCGCCGGGCCGCCAGGCGAGTCATTGAGACGGTAAAGAAAGGCAACAGTGTGGTCGTGGTCGCCTCCGCCCGCGGCCACCAGACCGACCAGCTCGTGGCCGATGCGCTGGAGCTGAACCCCAATCCGCCCAAGCGGGAGATGGACCAGTTGCTCAGCACCGGCGAGCAGCAGACGGTGTCTCTGTTTGCCATGGCGCTGCATGCAATGGGCTACGACGCGATCAGTTTCACCGGCGGCCAAATCCGCATGTTGACCGACAGCGTCCACACAAAAGCAAGAATAAAAAGTATCGACGTGGACCGGATCCACAGGCAGTTGGACGAGAAGAGAATTGTTATCGTCGCGGGTTTTCAGGGGATCGACGAGCATGAGAATATTACCACGCTCGGCCGGGGAGGCTCCGACACGACCGCTGTGGCGCTGGCCGCGGCGCTGGGCGCCAAACTGTGCGAGATCTATACCGACGTTGACGGAATCTATACGGCGGACCCGAGGATATTCAAGCGTGCCGCCAAGATGGACCAGATCAGTTACGATGAAATGCTCGAGATGGCCAGCCTCGGGGCCGGAGTGATGCATCCGCGGGCCATCGAGTGCGGCAAGAAGTACGATGTCGTCATTGCCGTCAGAAGCAGTAGCGAAGAAACCGAGGGGACACTAATAACTCATGAGGTGCCGCAGATGGAAGGCGTAGTCGTTTCAGGCGCAACAATACAAAGAGATATGGCCAAGATCGGCCTCGTTGGCGTTGACAACGTGCCGGGCAACGCGGCAAGAATTTTCGCCCATCTGGCAAAGGCCAAGGTCGTGGTCAACGACATCATCCAGACGGAAATTAGTCCGGAGAAGGCGAACCTGTCCTTTATGATTTCCGTTTCCGATTTGGACGCCGCCAAAGAGGCGGTCGAGGGAATCAGGAGCGAGGTGAATTGTCAGAGCGTTTTCGTTCGCGAGGACATCGCCGAGGTTTCCGTGGTCGGCGTGGGGATGCGAAGTCACTATGGCGTCGCCGAGAAGATGTTCGGCGCCCTGGCCCAGGCCAAAGTCAATATCGATTCGATCACGACCAGCGAGATCCGCATCAGTTGCGCCGTCGATGAAGACCAGGCCGAGAAAGCCCTGGAGGCCGTTTGTCTGGCCTTCGATCTGGACAAGCCCGCCAGGCTGCGCAGCCCCTGATTCTGCCCGCCGCAATACAGTGTGCAGGCTCCCAGCAACCCGATGTGCGCGAAACAAGACAGGCCCACTTATGCCATGAGCAAGCGACGCAGGAACGGCATCATTGTTCTGTCGCTGCTCTTTGTCGTCCTGCTGGTTTGGCTGGACCATGGCGCTGCCGCACGCCGGTGGCGGCATCGACTCAGCTCCCAGGATTCATCCCAAGCAGATCAGGAAAAATATCACGCCCGAACGTTCAAAGTCGTTGATGTCGTCGATGGCGATACGCTTGATATCGATGTGCCCGATGGCGCGAACAAATGCACGCGAATAAGACTCTTAGGAATCGACGCGCCCGAAACCCGCAGCGAACGGTCGGAGCCGATGTATTTCGGCCCCGAGGCGACCGAATTCGCAACGGATTTGATGCTCGGACAATCCGTCACTGTTTACCTCGACGCGCCGAACCCCACAAGGGGCAAGTACGGCCGGCTCCTGGCCTATGTCCGGCTGCCCGATGGCCGATTCGCAAATGAAGTTCTTGTGGCGGAGGGCTTCGCCTACGCCGACACGCGCTTCGACCACAGCCTCTTCAACAAGTACCGCCAATTGGAGGCCGGCGCCCGAAGCAGGGCCAAAGGCCTCTGGCCCAGCGTCACCCCCAACCAATTCCCCGTGTGGCGCCGAGAAAAGACAGACGCCGGACAGGCGCAGACGCCGTCCCTTCGACAGGCTCAGGGCAGGCTCTGAGCGAAGCCGAAGGATGAACGCCGAGAACGCGGATTCTTTGACTTCATCATTCGAAATTCGGTGTTCGATATTGGATATTCAACCCTCCTTTCGCCTACATTCTGTCTCCTGTGTCCTGTGTTCCGAGTCTTGTCTTTCGGAATTTCTTTGTTTCCGGCCCGCAGAGGCGGTATGATATTGATGAGGTGATGCGATACTATTTGCCGTGCCGCGACAGGAATGAAGATTATGGTCAGAATACAAGATTCCGTCAACGAGCATATCCAACAGATGGTCGAACGTATTGTAAACCAGTTTCACCCTGAGAAGATCATCCTGTTTGGCTCGCACGCTCGCGGCGACGGCACGGCCGACAGCGACGTGGACCTGCTGGTGGTAATGAAGGTCAACGGCTCAAAACGCCAACAGGCCACCGCGATTGACCTCTCGCTGCAAGGCATTCCTCTGCCTGCCGATATCATCGTCGCTACTCCGCCCGAAGTCGAAGCTTATAGAGACACCATCGGTTCAATCATCCGTGAGGCGGCTCACGAGGGAAAGATCCTATATGCGCGCAAATGACAAAACTATGGTGGTTATCGGAGAATAGATTGCGAAGGCAGAGAACAACCACGTGGTCGCAAATTGCGACCTCAAGCAAGAGGTGCGCAGGTGGACGCCGCCGATCGCTTTGGAATTAAGTAAGACGTCCGCCGGATTACCAAAAGATGTACCTGACACCTTCCTTTAGTTCTCCGGTTGGATGGAAGGAATTGACGAGCGATGAACAGGCGATATGGTTTTACCCTGATTGAGCTATTGGTTGTCATTTCAATAATTGCTTTGCTTCTGGCCATCCTGTTGCCCGCGTTGGGCAGAGTACGGGAGCAAACCAAGAGAGTCGTTTGCTCCTCTCAACTGCGACAACAGACGCTGGCACTGGTCTATTACACAGAAAACCATGATGGCAAGGTGATGGGGGTGGGTGGGCCCGGCAAGCCCTACTGGTTCCACTTGATTGCTCCCTATCTCGGCGACAAGCTGTACGAGAAAGATCCCCAGGCCGCCTACGAAGGTGTCATGCAAGTGATCATTTGCCCGTCCGTGAGAGAGCGGGCTGATGGCAAGTCTTTGCAGCGGGGCACCGCTATTCGGTCCTGGGCCTTCTGGTGGGGCAGCCATGGCAAAAGCTATGCTGAGGGCAGCTACACGATCAATGCATGGCTTCAGCCAACCGGATATTATCAAGTGGATACGAGCAGTCCAAGTTACGGCAATTACTTCCAGAATTTCTCTGATGCTCGACCCGATGTGCCTATGTTTGGCGATGGGATGTGGGTCGATGCGTGGCCCAGAAGCACCGATCCGCCCCCGTCGAACTCATTTAACGGCGATAACGGTGACCAAGCCAGTATGCACAGGTTTTGTATCGCCAGACACCGCCGGGCCATCAATCTCAGTTGCGTCGATACGCACATAGCCGTCGTAGAGTTGGAGGATTTGTGGCAGCAGTATTGGCATCGGGGCTACGAACCCAGATACGACGTCGTCGTGCCGAAGTGATTCAGAAAATAGGGTACGTCCTTGTTAAATCATAAGGATGAGCAGCCGATATTTTGTTCTTGGCTCTATGAAGTGAGGAATAAATGGCTAAACTCAAAAAGATTACTGCCATATTGGTCCTTCGAGGTGTTAGCATCCTCGGCATCCTGATTGGATTATCCTTGGTTTATTTTACCGTTGTGGTGCTTCTTCCTACTCTTCTCGAGGATAACTTCGTTCCTGAGGATAATCTCGCTCTTCGATGTGGTGAGTTCATTTTGGCGGGAGTAGTGCTTGTGATGAGTGCCTATCTGGTGTACACCTCATGTCTGATGTTTAGAGGGAGGGCATTCAGAGCAATAGAATTGATTGCCGGAGGATTGGCAATATATGTCTTCGTTTCAGTTGTGGACCCGCTAACCCATTTCGCAGCCAAATGGGTTAGCGGGGTACAGGCAAGGACTGTTGTTGGTCTTGCTTCTTTCTTTGCTTCTCTGCTCTTATCTGTGCTTGTCTACTTGATTTGCACCAGGCCGTTGAAGAGGTTGGTAAAAGTTGCATACTCCCCTGGGAGGAATTAAAGGTGTCAGGTACATTTTTCGATGCAATGATACGTTTTGAAGAGGACAGCGGATGCGGTGAATGAGCGGGGAGTTTTGCTACGAAGACGGCAGCCGGAATTGAGTATGGCGTCCCCCGAATTCGGAGGATCACTAGCGTTATCGGTATATGAAACGTTGAAATATATTGAAGATTTCGGAAAAGACGCAAATGCATACTGTGATGAAATGGGAGATTGGTGCAAAAGTGAAACTAGGAAACTAGGAGGAAACTAGGGACAGCCACGAATGGCACTGCCGTCGCCAAGCCCTTATCTGCCTTAGATTTACGTTTGTCCGAGTTCCTTTCGTAGTTGATGGCGTGGGCATTGCATGAGTGGGTAGCGGTGTCGGCGGCGTTTCAAGACGCGAGGTTCGATACGGC
>DATKWR010000167.1:0-4761 GCA_035529475.1 Sedimentisphaerales bacterium
GTGGACCCGCGAGGAGGTCGATGAGCGGCTGCACAACATCATGATCGCCATTCACAAGCAGTGCTACGAAGCAGCTCAAGAGTATGGCCAGCCCGGCGACCTTGTCATGGGCGCCAATATCGCGGGGTTTGTGAAAGTGGCCGACGCCATGCTCGACCAGGGGATCGTCTGATCCCGTTCGGGCCGCTGAATGTGCCCGACGTGTTGCGATTGGCCGTGTGTAAATTGTTGGGGCGGGCGGATAGGCCGATCCCGCGCCTCATCCGTCGGAGAAAGGGCAAAACCTGTTTGTCGAACGGGTCTTGCCCTTATACAATGGTGCGCCGCGTCATCGAGATGTCATTACCAGGGGCATGAAGTTGCGGCGACGTGAACGTCTGTGAGGTTGGCCATGTCCGGATGGGCAAGCACAGGAATTGAGAGTCTCGACGCCGTTTTGACCGGCCTTGAGAAGGGTGACAACGTCGTTTGGCAGGTGGATAGCATCGACGACTTTGCCGCCTTTGTCAGCCCCTATATCGAGCGTGCTCGCCGGCAGTCTCGCCGGCTTGTCTATATGCGATTTGCCGATCATGCCCCTCTTGTCGGGCCTCAGGCCGGCGCCAACGTGTATGAGTTGGATGCGAGCACGGGGTTTGAAGCGTTCACCACGCAGGTTCACGCGATCATCGGCAGGGAGGGCAAGGAAGCCTACTACGTCTTCGATTGTCTCTCTTACCTGCTGGACGCCTGGGCCACGGACCTGATGATCGGCAATTTCTTCATGGTCACGTGTCCCTACCTGTTCGAGCTCGATACGATCGCTTATTTCGCACTCATGCGAGGCCGCCACTCCTTCAAGACAATTGCCCGCATCCGAGAAACCACACAGCTTCTGCTGGACCTTTACAACGTCGAAGGCAAGCACTGCCTGCACCCGCTGAAGGTCTGGAAGCGTTATTCGCCGACCATGTTCCTTCCCCACCTGCAGCAGAAGGGGGCATTCGTTCCGATCACCAGCAGCGTCGATGCGACCAATTTGTTGGCCTATATCTCCGAACGAGGTCTCAAGCCCGCCGATAGAGCGCTTGATTACTGGGACCGGTTGTTTCTGGGTGCGACGGAATTGTCTGACACACCCGATGCTCCAGAACAAGCCCGCGAGGAAATGGTGGACCGGCTGTGCAGGATAATGATCGGCCGGGACCACAGAATACTTCGTTTGGCCAAGAAACATTTCTCGCTCGAAGACCTCAGCGCCATCAAAAGCCGGCTTATCGGCACAGGTTTCATCGGGGGCAAAGCGGTCGGCATGCTCCTGGCCAACAAGATTATCGCCCAGGAGCAGTTCGGCCTCAAAGAGCACCTCGAACCGCACGACTCATTCTATGTCGGCTCCGATGTGTTCTACACGTATCTCGTGGAGAACGGCTGCTGGAAGCTCCGCGTCGAGCAGAAGACAAAAGAAGGGTACTTCAGTGCGGCGGCGGAGCTGAGAGAGAAACTGCTCAAGGGCAAATTCCCCGACCAGGTGCGCGAGCAATTCCAGGAAATGATCGAGTACTTCGGGCAGTCGCCGATTATCGTCCGCTCCAGCAGTTTGTTGGAAGACGCCTTTGGCAATGCTTTTGCGGGTAAGTACGACAGCATCTTCTGCGTCAATCAGGGCGGCCCCGAGCAGCGATACGCGGCCTTTGAAGCAGCCGTGCGGCGAGTCTATGCCAGCACGATGAGTGAGAATGCTTTGGCGTACCGGCTGCAGCGCGGGCTGGACCAGCAGGACGAGCAGATGGCCTTGCTGGTTCAGCGGGTTTCGGGCTCCTATCGAAACAGCTATTTCTTTCCGGAGCTGGCCGGCGTGGGAATGTCGCACAATACGTTTGTCTGGAAGCCGGACCTTGACCCGAAGGCGGGTATGCTCAGGCTCGTCTTCGGTCTCGGCACCAGGGCCGTCAACCGCGTTGAGGACGATTATCCGAGAATCGTCGCCCTCGACCAGCCGCTCGTCAGGCCGATTTCGGGGATGGACGACGTTCGAAAGTACTCGCAGCACCGCGTGGACCTGCTCGACACCAAAGAAAACAAGTTGGCAACGGTTCCCTTTCGTCAGCTTCTGGCCGAGAAGCTTGATCTTGCGCTGGACCTTGTCGCGGTCCGCGACCACCAGTTGGCCAGGCAGGCTCGGCAGCAGGGCGCCGGCGAGGTGGAGTACTGGCTGCTCACGTTCGAGAAGTTCCTGAGCGAGACGCCCTTCGTGCCGATCATGCGGGACATATTGAGGATTCTCGAAACCCACTATCACTACCCGGTGGATATCGAGTTCACGGTGAACTTCACCCATGATAAGAAGCTCATTGTCAATCTTCTGCAATGCCGTCCCCTGCAGACCCGGGGGCAGCAGGAACGCATGAGGATGGAGGCCGAGCCCGACCCGGAAAAGGTCCTGTTCAGATGCGAAGGCCACTTCATGGGCGGCAGCATCCGTCAGGACATCAAGAGGATCATCTACGTCGAGCCGCAGCCCTACATCGACCTGCCGCTTTCGGCCAAGTACGACGTCGCCAGGCTGGTGGGCGAGCTCAACAAGCGCACCGCCGGCAGGGACGCCGAGCCGACGCTGCTTCTGGGGCCCGGCCGATGGGGGACAACCACACCGAGCCTGGGGGTTCCCGTCGGCTTCCATGAAATCAACAATGTCACCGTGCTGGCGGAAATCGCCTACGAGGGCGGCAACCTGATGCCGGAGCTTTCCTTCGGCACGCACTTCTTCCAGGACCTGGTCGAGAGTGACATCTTCTATATAGCCCTCTTTCCGGATAAGCCCGGCGCGCTCTTCAACAAGGCCAGGCTGGACCTGATGCCCAACATGCTTCCGGAGGTCCTGCCGGAAAGCGCCAAGTATGCCGGCGTGGTCAAGCTGTGCCGGTTGGATAATGAAAAACTGCGAATCGTCAGCGACGTAACCAGCCAGAAAGTGACCTGCTTCTTCGCCTGAGCCGCGCACGCGGGCGCCCGGCGAAGGGGCCTCATGGGTGCGGTCGACGTTCGGTGGCCGAGTGCGATTCATTCTCGATGATTGTCTTTTCGACCGGAGGCCGAAGGCCGGAGTGGAGAAATCTGGCCGCGAACGACAGATATACCCTATCCGCCGCCAGATGTCTCTGACTACGCTGCGCTGCGCTCGACAAGACAGAACTCGCGTTTGAAAGTCTTGCCGACCTCGCATGAACCCTCCCACCATATTCCGACCACACTCTGGATAAACACATACGAAGCAGGGGGACGAATCGTCCATCGTTTCTTTTCAGAGTCTTGCCCTGCTCCGCGGATACCGTTAGAATATGTCTCTATGGAAAAAGAGGTGGATATTGGAAAGGTGGTTCGTCAGCACCTTGAGATGGAGCAGTTCTTCGCCGGCTTTGCTCCCAAGGGGCAGCGTGCAGCGCATGAACCGCAGGACAGGCAGATCACTATGGCTACGCAAGACAAGGCTACGGAGCTTGAGAAGATCGCGCAGGAAGTTCGCCAGTGCTGCAAGTGCGGCCTGGGTTCGTCGCGGACCAACGCCGTGCCGGGCGAAGGCCATCCCAACGCCCGCATCATGTTCGTCGGAGAGGCCCCCGGCGCCGACGAAGATGCGCAGGGCCGTCCTTTTGTCGGCAGAGCGGGTCAGCTTCTGGACAAGATCATTGAAGCCTGCGGGCTCAAGCGAGAGGACGTCTTCATAGGCAATGTGTTGAAGTGCCGCCCGCCGGAGAATCGCGACCCTCGGGCCGAGGAGATCATCGCCTGCCTGCCTTATCTTCAGAGTCAGATTGAGATTATTCAGCCTGAGATTATCGTCGCCCTCGGCGCTCACGCCGCCCGGACGCTGTTGAACACCACGCAATCGATAGGCCAGTTGCGGGGCTGCTTCCACGAATACTATCCCGGCATCGGCAGGCCGTCCATAAAGCTCATGGCGACCTACCACACCGCCTACCTGCTGCGAAACTACTCGCAGGAAAATCGAAGACGGGTCTGGGAAGATATGAAAAAGGTCCTGACTGAGCTCGGCCTGCCGGTCCCCAATCCATCGGTGAAATAGTTCCGCCCGGCCGGCTACAGTCTGCCTTTGAGCAACTCATGGAGCCTCTGAAACTCGCCTGGTTTCATGTGATAACTATGCTCCGTATCGGGAAACTTGCTGTCTTGGACTTCTTTGGCGTAAGCGCCGAAAGCTTCAACAGTGCGTTCGGCCAGGCTTTCATAGCTCTTGGCGAACTTCGGGCTCGGCCCTTGGGTCAGGCCCAGGATATCCGGCGCGATCAAGATCTGCCCATCACAGCTTGGGCCGGATCCGCAGCCGATGACCGGGACGGGGCAGTGGTTTGTGATAATCTCCGCCACCTCTGCGGCGGTCCCCTCGACCAGCAAGGCGCTTGCTCCGGAGTCGATCATCTGTTCGGCCAGGCTGATCAGCTCTGCCGCCATCTCCGCAGAGGTCGCCTCGGCCTTGAATCGCCCAACCTTGCTGATGCTCTGGGGCCTTATGCCGATGTGGGCCATGACCGCTATGCCAGCGTCACTGACGGCCTTGATGACGTCCAGATAGGCACTTGCCGCCTCGATCTTGACCATCTGGGCGCCCGCCTCACTCAGGAATCGGCCGGCATTCTTCATCGCTTCGGCCCTTCCTACCTGATAGGACAGAAAGGGCATGTCCGCAACGAGAAATAAATCCGGTGCGCCCCGCCTTACCGCGCCGGTTATGGCCACCATGAAGTCCATCGTTGCCGGAAG
>DATKWR010000168.1:0-2649 GCA_035529475.1 Sedimentisphaerales bacterium
ACAGCACATCGCCAATGACGTACATTCCTAAGCATCATATTGAGCGAAAGCCCTTTCACATCCCCTGGGCTGTACTGGAGCCTGATGGGTAACTGCCGAAAGAGAATATGCATCTCGTCTTCTTTGCCGTACTTGTAGAAATCCTTATTATGTTTGGCAGAAAGAAAAGCCCGATCTGCCTCGGTTCCCCACAAATGGGCGGGCAGTGTAAAGTCTCTGGCATACTTTGATCGCGGCGCGCCCTGTATGGCCAGATTCTTTAGCGGCGCAGTATGGGCTAATGCAAGCGAAACACCGGCATCGGTAGGATTCATGGAAGGGTGATCGGAATGCGCATAAAACGCTCCGGAGGCCTGACGTCGCAGATTAAAATTCCAAATAAATCGCTGTTGCGTTTTATAATACAGATCAGGATCGTATTCGAGCACGTTTGCGCCTGAGATGCTGTGCCAGATGACCTCAAAGTTATACTGCCTTTCCGGCCAACTGGTCAGTGCGGACATAGAGAGGTATTCATGGGCCTGCTTGTAGATAGAGGCATCCCCCTTTGCACAGGAGGCAATCTGCATCACAGCAGCAGTGGCCCCGTCTCTGCCGGCGGATCGGAAGATATGCCAGTAGCGCTGATCAGCAATAGGGATTGCGCCATGACCGACAAAGCGGTACCAGTGTTTGAGAGCGCCAACCAATGTCTTTTCATCCACATCGACACCGCACATCTTGCCCAACACCAGGGTGAGCAAAATCTGATTACCGGCGGCATGCATCATACCACCGCCGGCCTCATAAGCCGGCCAAACCCCATATCCCCAATGCCCCCACCCAATACCATACGCCTGGCGGTCCCTGGCATCATCGCAATAGTGCTGCAGGATCGGCAGCACAGATTTGTCACCCGTACGCAGGTAATACTCGGCGCAGGCAACGCCATTGTAGCCATTATACCAGGAATGATCGCCAATGCCTTTAACAGAACCATCGGCGTTCAAGAACTGGTGAAAATACTCTTTGACACGCGGTACGTATGCATCATCCCCGGTGGACAGCAGAAACAGACAAGCCAGAGCATTATGTAGATCATGCGATTTCAGTCTATCCTTGCCTGAATAGAACTGGGCAGCCTGTTTAATAATCTTCTTTGATTTTGCACAGTTCAAAGGGAAGGTCTTGCTATAGGCACCCAGTACCGGGATCTTAATGGTGACCTTCTTGACCGCAGAGTCTTTGCCGGGTTTGATGTCAAAGGCCAACACACCGTCTGTTGCCTCAGCCTTGGTCACCGCCATGCCGAGCACTACAAGAGGATTCTTGCCTTTAAGCAGTTCTCCGTTGACGCCAACAATAATATCGCCCTTGTTGAACTTGCCATGGGCCGGTGTGTTGGGCTGTGTCTCTTCGACGGTAACGACGACACCTTTATAGATACGCGTCATAATACCGGATGCCCCAATCGGTCCTAAATCATACTCACCTGCTGGATTGGGACGGTCACCATAGACTTGCGGTTCGGTATAATAATCATCCGGCCTTACGGCACCGCACACCAGTACGCTATGCATAATAACCGCCAGACTGGCAACAAACAGATACTTCTTCACATTATTAATGCCTGAGTGACCTTCATGAAACAAATTTATCATTTTTGAATTTCCTTTCATATAAAAAAACTTTTCTATTGGGCAAATAAGCCGATTATTTTGAAACATTGGAAACACCTAACAGGTTATTCAAGTCACTGATAGGAAATTTGATTTTAGAGGTTTGCCAACCGGCTTCCAGTAATTCTCCCATTTCCATTCCCTGTCGAAGGTTCCATCTTTTTTCAATGTGTGAGCCGTACCGACGATATTGTTATACGCATCCTGCTTGGGTGGAGCGGCGGCAATGTCATGATCCCAGAAGGGAGCGGTCTCAACAGCAACCACATTGCCCTTGAACTCGGGCATGTCGGCCGGTGCGGCCATGGCCTTGCGGAAAATCACATTTTCACTCTTACCGCCGACTCCCAGCACGCCGATCACAAATGGCATCTTCGGGGCTGACAAGTCTTTGCGAGCATCGCAAATGAACTTGGTCGGCAGGTCTGAATAAAGATCGTATTTTCCAGGCTGCATGGGGCCGGGATAAGTATCCTCATCGACCAGGTCGTTAAAACCCTGAAGCCAGACAAAACCGGCCAGTTCATAACCAGCCTTCTCGTCATATTCCAGACAGACCCGCTTGATGTCCTTTAGCACTTTCTGGACATGCTCAATCATCATTCGGTAAAATACACCCGTGGCGGCATCCTTTTCTTCCTGCCATTTTTTTTGGTCCTCTGCTTTGGGAATCCCGTGGGCGCCCTGGGGATGTTTGTCCCAAAGTTCCTGTTTCTCCTTGGACAGCGTGTATGGCCCGGCGCTGGGCGGACGGAATTCGGTGTTGAGTGATCTGCCAGTCTTCGATGAGTGCGGACCGAGTAGTCTGACTTCGTGCAAACACAAGCCATAGCGTCCGCCTGGCGGATTAAAGTTGAGCTTCACGCCATTCCAGCCAGGGCTGAAATTCGCGGAGTAGCACAGCCACAGAGACTGCCCGTCTGGGCTGATGAACTTGCTCGGGAAATTGAGGAAGTATCCTTGCTCGCCGAAGTCCCGCATGTAGGAAACC
>DATKWR010000169.1:0-7252 GCA_035529475.1 Sedimentisphaerales bacterium
AAATCTGGGGACACCATACTTATTTCTTTTCCTTTTTTGGCCTGGCGCATTAACATGCGAAGGGCACGTGCAGGGAACGGTCCTTCGAGCACACTCAACGAGCGAATATCTACTGACACCTTATATCGGCATATCTCAGGCATGCAACTCTCCGATTATCTGCTTCGGTCACTGGACGCGCGTGCTTCCTTCGCTTATAGTAAACATTATAGCATGGCAGAAGAGGCAATGCGACACGAAAAAACCAGGTCCGCCGCAGTGGCCATTACGAGGCGTGCTAAAGGGGACATTGTCTTCCGCCCTTCTGCATCTTGGATTCCGGGCGCTTTGTAGCCCGGTGAAGGTACAGGGGTCAGGAGCTACTTGGCTTGGCTTATGATGCCGGCATCGTCAAAGGAACGGCTCAGCAATTCAGACAGGTCGAGCTCTGAGGCCCAATACCTGAGATACTCCAAATCCAGCTTGCCACTCTGGACTTTCAGGACGCCCAAGACATCTTTCCATTGCTGTTCCGATACGCCGCCTCCAAGCCGTTACCATTGCAGTTTGCCAAGTACGGCATCCTCCGGGGAGGACAGGTAGAACTGGCGAGAACTTTCTTCATCTAAAGTGTCAGACCGGCGTCTGGCCAGGGCCTGAGAATCATACGGCCGATCCTTTGCAATAAAGACATCGATTTTGATCATCGTCTCAAGATGAATCAGGTTGAATGAGGCGCGCCTGCGAACTGCATCTGCGATCATCTCCGCACTAATATAGTAATCTGCTTCAAGGTTTCTTACCAAAGGATCGACCTGGGACAGCTCGATATGGGCGACCAAATCGACATCCATAGTCGCCCGGGCCATACCGTATGCGGAGCTTGCCACAGATCCTGCTATATAGTAGGTCAATCCGAGACTGTCAAAACACTCGATGACCTTGCTCAACGCCTCGATGATGTCGTTCTTGCTCATGACTGCCCGCGCTCCATGTACAAGCGGAGGCGCTGGGCTATATCTCTTCCGTAATGATGTTCGACAAAAGTCAAGCCCACTTCGCGTTCACACATAAACGGATTCGCGCGTTGAATGGCGCGTCGCGAGAGAAACATGGCCGTTCGAGAAAGAGAGCGGACTCTCGCAATTCTCTCAGAAACGCTCGATTTGCGAATCAATTCGATTTGCACTTTTTCCGCTTGAGGTGTAGTATCAGGAGATTGACAGATCATTTCAGGATATTGCCTCATTCCACGAATAAAATTCTGTCTCTTTTTCAGGCTGCATCTTTTTATGATAAGGCACACTGTCCATCGCGTCAAGTCAGCAGGAAATCGTGTCAAGAGAGAAATCAGGGATCTCAGTGGGAGTCCGTTCCGGCGTCGCCGGCGGAGCGTTTTTGTTCGAGGAAGGCGTCCAGGATTTCCGCGGCGGCGACGGCGTCGAGGCGTTTTTTGTGCTTGCCCTTTGTGAGATTGGCCGGAGCGAGCTTTTCCTCGGCGCTAAAGCTGCTGAGCCGTTCATCTTGCAGGTGAATCGGTACGGCTATGTGAGCCCTCAGCTTCTCGGCAAACTTGCGGACGAGCTTGGTTTGGGGCCCTTCGGATCCATCCATATTCAGGGGCCACCCCAGCACGATGGCTTGCACCTCTTCGACCTGGACGATTCGGGCGATCTTTGTCAGTAGTTGCTCGCGGCCCTCGATCACAGCCAGGGGCGAGGCAATGGTCTCACCCGCGTCGCAGATTGCCAACCCGGTTCGCCGGGTCCCATGATCTATGGCCAGATATCTCATTTGCTGTGATTGACTACTGTCTATTGACTATTGAAAAGATGCACGGAACGGCCCATCGCCCACATGCAAATGGTCAATAGTCATTTGTCAATAGTCAATTCCGTTGTACTGCGTTACAGGAACTTCTCGCCTCCATGCTGCTTGATAAGCTCCACAAGCTCCTTGAGTCTGTGGGCCTGGTCGATGTGGCAAACGAGCGTTGCGTCCGGGCTGTGCGCCACGACCATGTTCTCCATGCCAATGCAGGCGATCAGGTGGCCTTTGTCTTCGGTGACGATAATGCTGTTCCTGCAGTCGAGCAGCTCGCTCTGTCCCGCGACCACGATGTTCTTGTTCGGATCGGAGCTGATGATATCGGCAAGGGCGGCAAAGGAGCCCATATCGAGCCAGCGGCAATCCAGCTCGATCGCGTTGACTCGTTCGGCCTTTTCCATCACGGCAAAGTCGATGCTGATTTTGGGCAGTTTCACAAAGCACTCCTCGAGGACTTGCTCTTGTTGCGGACCGTCCCAGGCGGCTCGAATTCTGGTCAGCGGCTCGGTCGATTCGGGCAGGAATTTCGCCAGGTTCCCAAGTATCGTCTTGGCTTTCCAGACGAACATGCCCGAATTCCAGAAATACCGGCCGGTGTCGATATACGCCTTTGCCGTTTTCTCGTCCGGCTTTTCCTTGAACGCTTCCACGGAAAAAATCTGGTTCTTGCAGCCGGGATAGTTACGCCTTTCGACGCATTCTATGTATCCGAGCAGAGTGCTGGGAAAAGTCGGCCGGATGCCGAAAGTAATCATATCATCCGGATGGCCCCCGACAAACGTCAGGGCATCTTTAAGGGCCTGTTGCAGCACCTCGGCCGGCTCGATGATCTGGTCGGCGGTCACCACGGCCATCGTGGCGTCGGGATCATATTTGGCCAGGACGGTCGAAACCAGCCCAATCGCGCCGGCGGTATCCCGAACCGCCGGTTCGGCGATGACATTGTTGTAGGGCAGCTCCGAGAGGTTCTCGCGGACCACGTCGGCGTAGCCGGCATTGGTCAGGACGATGATGTTCCGTATGTCGAAGACGGGTCGCAGACGCTCGAAACAGCGGCGCAGGAGCGTCTGGCCGTCAAGGAGCTGCAAGACCTGCTTCGGCCGCTTCTCCCGGCTCAACGGCCACAGCCGCTTGCCCGTCCCCCCTGCCATGATCACTGCATAATCCATTTTCGTCTCCAGCAATCCCTAACAAGACATCCGGCGCGCATCAAATAAGATAGTCTTCATCAATTTCGGTCTTGGCTTGAATTTCCTGTGCAAAATCTTCGTCCCCCTCCTTGCCCATAAGGGCGAACGTGGCTTCTTTGCCCAATTCGACGGCAGGCTGATCATAAGGATTGATATTGAACAAAGCGCCGGCAAGAGAAGTCGTCACTTCAAACAGATAGATGAATTGCCCGATCGTATAGGCGTTGACCCTATCGAAAAGAACCGTCAAGCAGGGACGCTTGCTTTCCAGAAGGGCGTATTCGGTGGCTCTTTTTTCATTGTTAAGCAGCGTGCTCAACTTCTTGCCAGCGAGATACTCGAGTTCCGGCGCGCAATCCGGGACGGGGCCTATCTCAGGATCGTTGTCAAAATTCTCGACCGCCAGGAATGTGAACAGCTTGTCGTTGGGCCCTTCGCGGTACAACTGCACCTGGCTGTGCTGGTCGGTAGCCCCCATCGCTTTTATGGGAGTCGGGCCAATCCAGACTTCACGCCTGTCCAGATCAACCTTCTTGCCGAGACTCTCGGCCCACAGTTGCCGGTACCAGTCTGCCATATCCTTCAGGGCGTCGCTATAAGGCATCATGACTGAGATGGGCTTGCCGTGTGTGTAGAAATGGTAGTTGATTGCGGCGTTTATTGCGGCGGGATTCTTGTAGAAATCTTCACAGCTCACTCGCTTATCCATATGCTTGGCGCCCGCCAACAGTGCGTCGATATCGATACCGCACATTGCGGCACTGAACAGGCCAACAGCGCTAAGGACGCTGAACCGCCCGCCGACGCCGTCGGGCACTTCGAGGCACCGCAGATTTAGCTCATCGGCAATCTTGCGTAGCGTGCCTTGCCTGCTGTCCGTGGTTGCAATGACCTGATTTCGCAGAGCCTCAGGGCCAAGCCTATCCAGGAGTAGTTTCCGGACAATCATGAATTGCGCAGCGGTCTCAGAAGTGCGCCCGGACTTGCTGCTTATATTGAAGATTGTCTTATCGAGCTTGTCGCCCACCCAATCCAGGAATGAGGCAAACTGCGCCGGATCGATATTGTCGAAGACGAACAAGCGTGGACGGCCTCTGCGCTGCTTGTCATCAAGGTTGTACATGCAAGGATTCAGCGCCGTCTGAAGAGCGATGTTCCCGAGGGCCGAGCCCCCGATCCCGAGCACGACAAGATTTTCACAGGTTTCTTCGACTTCCGCCGCCCGCTTCTTTACCTGCTCGGCAACGTCCGTTTTCTCACAAAGGTCTCTGTACGGCGTATGCCCGCGCTGGCGTTCCAGGCTTAACCAGGTGATTAGGGGTGTTGTCCTTTCGGCAAGTTCCCGCCACTGCGAGGCGGTGATGCCGTCAGCTTCGCCGACGGCCTCAGAAAACACGTTTTTATAGTAGATATTGATCTGCGCATCGGCATTGAACTGTCCGTCTACCATCTAAATGACTCCAAGAATCCATATTTCACGATATCGGTAGAGACCTCTATAAGCAAAAAGCACCCCAATTGCAAGAAGATTTGAAAGTAGCAAAACAACTCCGGATCAGAGAGATATGCGGCACGAGTCTTCCGCTCTTGAGGGATATCCGCGGGTGCACGGAGGAAGCGGGCTTCCCACAAGTGCAGCGCACGAAGAGAAGACGTGAGTTGCCGCTATTGCAATGGGCTTTCGGCGCGAAGGAGTCGCACAACTACGGCAGACTGGCGCGGGTTGCAAGCAGCCGACTTGTGCGCGACAGGCAGGCGCAAGCGAGGCTAACGCGCGATGCATTATTGCAAGGCAACAGCCATTCTTGGGAGCGCTACCGCGGGGTGGGCTCTACTCCAGGCAAGGAAAGCCTGGCCCAAATGCTTGCAAAAATAGCGCGGCAGCATTCTGTACTCGCGGCGCTGGGTGGGAGACATATTAAGCAGCTCGGATGTCTTTGAATAGTCGCCGCGTGCAAACGAGCCGAACAATTTCATCTCGATGACGTTATATTTGCTTTCGACGGCCTGTTTGAATTGCTGTGTGATTGCCGCCACTTTACCTTTAGGTGTCATTTTCATTCCCTATTGCCATTCTATGCGAGTCATTCGCTTTATTTGACGACTGTAAACCTTTGTATCTGCCCGTCAAATCATTTATTGACTGTAGCGGGCATTGTTTGTAATGTACTGCACGAAACGAGGTTATATGGAATTGATAGAAACGATACCCAAATTGAAACCGCGTGCCACCGAAGCGCACAAGGGCGATTTTGGCAAGGTGCTCATCGTCGGCGGCAGCGTGGGGATGAGCGGTGCGGCGGCGCTGGCGGGCCGGGCGGCTTTGCGGGCCGGGGCAGGGCTGGTGCGCGTGGCGACGCCTAAAAGCGTTCTGCCTATCGTCGCTTCTATCGAGCCATGCTTTACGACCATCGCCCTGCCGGAAGATAGCGCGGGGCGAATCTCCGCCAAAGCGATCAATGCCATTCTTGAAGCCGCCCGGCAAAACGACGCCGTGGCGTTCGGTCCGGGCGTCGGCGTCAGCGGCGCCCTTCGCTCGGTCCTTCACGCCCTTCTCGAACAGGAGGCACTACGGCTGCTGATCGACGCCGACGGTTTGAACAACCTGGCCGGCATGAGAAATTGGCCCGCCAGGCTCAAGGCAAACCTGATTCTCACGCCGCATCCGGGCGAAATGAAACGATTGTGGTCGGGCCTGCTCCGAGAGCAACCGCCGAGCGACCGCAGCGAACAGGCGGTGCAATTCGCGAAGCGGACTAATTCCATCGTGGTCCTCAAAGGCGCCGGGACGGTTGTGACCGACGGCGAGAAGGTCTATATCAACAAGACCGGCAACCCCGGCATGGCCACCGCCGGCTCAGGCGACGTCCTGACCGGGGCTATAACCGCCCTGCTCGGCCAGGGATTAAATGACTTCGATGCCGCCGTGTTGGGCGTTTACATTCACGGCCTGGCCGGTGACATCGCCGCCGAAAGACTCGGCCAGATCAGCCTGATGGCCACCGATATCATCGAGGCGTTGGGCGAAGCCTTCGCAAAAGATTAGCCAGCAGATCTGATACACGTTGGCTCAGGGACGGTTCCTTTGTCTTCGCCGCTATCAAGTGGCCTCTCTGAATTTTCCGCATTCACTGAAAGCCGTTCGGTATGTCTCGGCGTTCCTACAAGCCTAACGGACGGTCTGCCTCGCATCCTTCTCGGGTTCTTTGCCATTCTCCGTTCCTCCCAAGCCACCCGAACTCCACACCTTGATCGTACCATCGTCGCAGCCAGCAAGGATCATCTTTCCATCATGACTGAAACTCAACGCCATCACTTCGACCTGTGCATCGAGGGTAAGTACCTCAGCTCCTGTGTTCGCATCCCAGATCTTGATGATTCCATTTGGCCCACCTGAGAGAATCCGCCGCCCATCGGGACTGAAAGCGATACCTATGATTTCTCCCCCGTGATAGTAGTGTGTCATATTCTCGCCCGTGTTTGCATTCCAAATCTTGACCATACCAGCCTCTTCATCACCTGACACAACGCGCTTCCCATCTGGACTAAATGCAGCAACCGCTATGGGTTGGTTCGTATCGGTTTTCCACTCTTCTTTAGCTGTCGCTATGTCCCACATCGTGATGGCGTTTGAAGCGGAGTAACGACCACTGCTTGCGACAATCCGTTTACCCTCAGGATCGATTGCGATAGCCGTCACCTCTCCTGGACCTTGGTCGAGATTGAAAGTCTTTACCTTGGTTCCTTCTGCCACGTCCCACATTACAAGCCCACTGCGGCATCCTGAGACGACATATTTCGAATCGGGGCTGAATGCGACCACGCTTGCCGTTTCCTCCGACTCAAAATTGAGTACTTCCTTGCCCGTTGTACAATCCCAGACCTTTATCACTTTGCTTTCTTCCCCAGTTGATCTGGAGATAAATCGACGACCTCCAACAACGTGTTTTCCATTAAAACTGTAGAGAGTATTTTCGTAAGAAAACGCCGCACTGGGACCGAAGCTTTTTATCTCCGATCCATCTGATGCGTTCAGTATTTGGAGTTTATCTTCGCTAAGTGCAGCAATTTGTCTGCGGTCAGCACTGAATGCTACTTCGCTCAGACTACTGCTGATAATCCCTGCCTGACCGAGGCCAATCCTTGGGAATCTCCAGATCCCAACTGTACCGTTATCGTCAACCGAGATAATTCGGTTGACGCTTCTACTAAAGGCAACCGCACGGACCCGCTCGTCATGTCCCCGAATCGCCAAT
>DATKWR010000170.1:0-4587 GCA_035529475.1 Sedimentisphaerales bacterium
TTCGCCTCGCGCGTCATCAATCCCCCTCCGCCAGCCCCATCTCGGTTATCCCAACCTCTTGTCTTCTAACACCTTGCGCCACCCCACCCCATCTCCCGTCCCTCCATTTCCGCCATTATTTTCCGCCCCACGCCACTCCCCTCGGCCGGAAAGAATCCAACCCCCACGCATAACTCTTTCCCTCCCAGCCGTTTCCGCCCACGCGCCCCCTTGGTGTCATGCGTCACCCCACGCTAACGCCCCGCGCCGCAACTCATTTTCCCCCAACACCTTATGCATTTCTGCCCACTTTTTCCAAATTTCGCCTTTTCCGGAGCAACAATTCCCGGTCCCGCCGAAACACGCCATCGCAGTGCCCGCACTGATGCCCTGTCCAACGATCCGCCATCCCCTCCCGGCCCCGATATCTATACACTTATCCACTACTGTACCGCGCCGCGGATTGCGAATCAAGATCGCTTTTTGTGCCACCGTCCGGCCACAACTCGCGCCTGGAAACGTCGGCTCCGGAGGCTGAAGCTAGTAATGTAGAAGTGTATATCTACTTGGGAGTTGGGGCGACGGCCGCTTCCGGGAGATTTCGCCGGTCTTTAACTCTAATCCCTCAAACTCAAGAAACGCTTCCAAGACGCAACTCAATACAACAACAAAGCTCAACGATCAACAGTGCCATTCGGGACTGTCCCCATTTATCCCAAAAGTGTTCATTCGGAATTCGCTGGACCATTACGAAGATGTTGTTCGATCACAGCAAGCAACCGCTCCAGGTTCTTCTGCAAATCGGGACCAATATCCAGCTTGCTAGAATTAACTCCCCGCAAGAGTTTCCCCAACTCTTCAAACAATTCGGTCGCACTAGTCCAGCATACTTTGTGAATCCTATGGTCTAGTTTGCATGAAACATCTCGATATCCCAACTGTTCAAGAACAGGAATAAGCTCTTCAATAGCAGGATATACATCTTGGACAGATTTCACATCAATCATATCAACACCTCAATCAGGCATATGAAACCAATCGATCATTACATCATCAACATTCTTCGGAAGCATTTCCGTCCCACCACCGGTATTAGCAGGAGTGTTGTGGCTTGGAGGTGCTGGTCTTGTTGTATATGGGCCCTTGGTTCTGCCCCCTACCACCCAATCAGGCTTTCCTGTATTCTCTACGGGCAAGCCATACTTCTTCGCATAATCCGGAGTGGTTACTGGATTATCCGTCGCCCATTGTTTCCCCTTAACATAGTTGCCATCCCACTTCGCTGCTTCATCAGCAAATGTACCTTGACGAAAAACCTTAGTACTGCTTCGGGCATCGCCCACGCTCGAATACTGGCTGATGATCGGTCGGGGTTCGGCTCCGACGTCGATCGACTGCGATTCAAGCATCGCTCGTTCACGGCAGCCGGCATTGTGCACGAACACCGGCGGGGCGCGGGTGCCGTTGGCGGCGACGAAGTAGGTGTGGTTGCCTTCGACCGTGAAGTTGTAGACCAGTTGGCCTTCGGGGTGAGGCTCGTAACGGGTGGAGATGACCGTGGCCGGGTGGCCGTCGCTTTGGTCGATCTTGTCGCCGACCTTCAATTCGCCGGCCGGAACGAAGCCTGTTTCACTCACCCAGAAGGGATGCTCGTCCGTGGTATGGAGTTCCTGGACCGTGCCGTCGGATGAGCGGAGTTTCAGAATCCGGAGATGATCTGCCGTCCGGGTGAAGGCGTCCAGGACCCGTTTCCGGGTAATCTCACCGGTCTCGGGATCACGGCTAAGAACGTAATCTCCGGGGCGGATGTCTTCGATCTTCTTGGTCCGCCGGACGACCTGTGACTCGTCGGCCGCCGATGTCGCGAAAGCCGATCCAGACTCCGGCTGCCGCTCGGCGGTCTTCAACCAACCCAGCCCAAAACATCCGCCCACCGCCAACCAAACGGCCAGCCACACCGCGCCGAACCCCAACCGACGGCGCGAGCCGGCGTCATCGGGATGCGGCTTTGTCGACTTCGAAACGGACATAACAGGCTGCCTGCAAGCCACGGTTCTCGGCGGGTCCGGCTTCTCGGCCACGGCCACACAACTCCCGGCGGCGTCCAGTCTACCAGTTTCGTCCGCGCAAGACCATTGCGGCTGGGCGAAGACGGCGTCGCGAGAGGTGTTCGGCGGCGGAACCTCGTGGCGGCGGAGGAAATCCGCCGGGAGGTCGTCCGGTTCGTCCCGGCGCCAGAGGTCGTCCAGCCCGCCGGAGCCGAACACCTGGTCGCGCGGCCGGCGGGGCGGTTGCCACTTTACTTCCCCTTCCCTGCCGTTTCCCATTGCCACCGTCGCTTGTCACGCTGTTGCTTCCCTGTCGTTTCCCTTGCGGTCCCGCTGTTGCTTGCCAACGTCGATTGCCACCATGCCCGAAGTTGCCGAGAACGGCCTTGGCCGGGCATGACCGGGGAGCCGGGGTAGGGTCAAATTCGCGCGAGGCAATCCAGGTCATGCAAACGGCGTAAGCGGCTGCTGTATCGACTGGCGAAAGTCGTTTTGCGATTCAACCGACGCGGCTACCTGTAAGCCGCTGTGGTGCGTGAGACAGCGGCGGCGGGCACAAGGCCGCTGGACACGACAATGGACGTGCCAGACGGCTATGGGTTGACCCGGACTTTGAAGACGAGGGAGTCAAAATCCGGGGGTGTTGCCATGCCGTGGCTGCAATGGTAGATGCGTTCGTTTTCGGAAATGTGCTCTATCCAGAAGCCGGCGTTCTCCGTCCACTTCTCTTCGACGATCTGCCCGCCAGGGTACTTCATCTTGTAGACGTTCCACACCCAAAGCCGCTCGTCAGGACTAAAGAACGGGTATTCAACAACGTCGTCGAAATCCTTATCTTTCCAGGTTCGCAAGTGCGGAACGTGCTCTCCCTGTTCTAGTTCAACCCAACCACCGTCAAGCTGAATATCAAAACCTTGCTCAACGCCTTCCATCGCGGACAAGAACTCGGCTCGCACGATGCCTCTCTGAGGAACGTGAAATACGTCAGCGGTCTTGATGCGATGCCCGGCCCAAAGGATATGGTCTGGCCTTTTGGCTTTGTTAGGGAATCTCTTTGCGTGGTCCAGCATTGCTTCTCGAATGGTCAAGCCACTCTCGGCGTAATCGCGTGTGGTCGTCAGCGTCATGGCAGCCTCCATCAGCGATTCGGCAGGTGCCGGTGAGGGTCAACAGCAGAGTGGTCGGCGGGCCATCGTGGTACGACTTGCGTACCGCCCTCCCGAAGTGGAATCGGCTCATGCGACAACTCCATCGTCTCAAGCTCACCGTACTTGTTCAACTGCTGCGGACCACGCCAGCCACGCGATTGGATTTCCGCGCGTTGTGCCGCCGTCAACGACGAGTTGGGGTCTTCAGCCAACTGCTTCCAAGCTGCCCGCCGTTGAGCATCCGTAAACGTGTACGGTGACGGGGGATTGGCGGGATCAGAAATGAATCTGCCGGTCGCGGGGTCACGCAAGCGGCCAGCGCTGTTTGCTGGGGCCGTACGTGTCGCCGTACGGAAGACTTCTTCCTCGGGAATGAACGCCTTGTTACCGCCTAAGGGATTGCAGTCGGCGTTGTGCACGAAGACCGGCGGGGCGCGGGTGCCGTTGGCGGCGACGAAGTAGGTGTGGTTGCCTTCGACCGTGAAGTTGTAGACAACGTGGCCTTCGAGGTAAGCTTCGTAATGGGTGGAGACGACCGTGGCCGGGTGACCGTCGCTTTGGTCGATCTTGTCGCCGACCTTCAATTCACCGGCCGGAACGAAGCCGTGGTTGGATACCCAGAAGGGGTGCTCGTCGGTAGTCTCGAGTTCCTGGACCGTGCCGTCGGATGAGCGGAGTTTCAGAATCCGCAGATGATCTGCCGTGCGAGTGAACGCGTCCAGCACCCGCTTCCGGGAGACTTCGCCAGTTTCAGGGTCACGGCTGAGGACGTAATCGCCCGGGCGGATGTCTTCGATCTTCTTGGTTCGGCGGGCGACCTGCTGTTCTTCGGTTGCACACGCGGCGGCAGGGCCAGCATCCGAAGACTGCGCCAGGGTCTTCAGCCAACCCAGCCCGAAGTATCCGGCCACGGCCAGCCAAACGGCCAGCCAGACCGCGCCGAAGCCGAGCCGACGGCGCGAGCCGGCGTCCTCGGGATGCGGCTTCGTCGACTTCGATACGGACATAACAGGCTGCCTGCAAGCCACAGGTTTCGGCGGGGCGGGCTTCTCGGCCACGGCAACGCAATCCCCGGCGGCGTCCAGTCTACCAACTTCGTCCGCACAAGACCATTGCGGCTGGGCGAAGACGGCGTCGCGAGAGGTGTTCGGCGGCGGAACCTCGTCGCGGCGGAGGAAATCCGCCGGGAGGTCGTCCGGTTCGTCCCAGGTGCCGGTGAAAGCGTACGTGACCTGGGTTCCCAAGCAGAGCTTGGGAATCAGAATGGTTGACGGCTACTCGGGCTGTTCTTCGCGGTAGCTGAGGTCGAGCAGGTCCATCGGGTGCATCACGCGCAGGGGATGGCCGTTGCGCCGGACCTGGGCCGCGATCTGCAGCAGACAGCCGGCGTTGGCGGCCAGCACGATTCGGGC
>DATKWR010000171.1:0-8023 GCA_035529475.1 Sedimentisphaerales bacterium
GCCTTGGCGCAAGCGAAGTTTGCTGACAACCCGATTGCATCTGGCTTTTTGGCGGCTGGGGTTGCCCGGCAAGAGGGCATGCGTGGCGCCCTGAGCCCAGAGGAGCAATGGAACGTTGAAAAGAAATTCGTGCTGGAAGTCAAGCAGGTATTTGTTAATGCCTGGAAGGATATTACGGCCGCGCGCAAGAAGGAAAACGAGAAGCAGCTAAAGGACAAAGCGAAAGCCGACGCCGAAGAGATGCGCCTGTTGCGCCAGCGCCTCTCCGCCGAAACGGAAATCTCGAACATTCTCACCAACGATGGCGAGATGCGTTACCAAATCGAACTCCAGCGCATCTCGACTCTCGTTGAGAAGTGGAATGCCGTGGCGGACGACCTAACGAAAGCCGGTGAGAGGTTGAAGGCGGAAAGGCTGAGAGTCTCCGCCGCCGCCGCCGAGGCGCGCGCTAAAGTCGTGGCTGGCCAAGATCTCGCCATATCCGGCAACGATTTCTGGGCCGGCCTTGACGCACAGGTGGCGCGATCCTCCGAAGAGCTCGGCAAGTGGGGGGCGATGGGAGCCCGTGCCGCCGAAACAATGGAGAGCAGCATGGCGACGCTCTTCTCCAGCATCATGCGCGGCACCAAGACGGCCAAGGAGGCGTTCAAGGATTTCATTGGAAGCATCGGCGATGCGTTTGCGAACGAGGTCGCCAAGATGATCGCACAGATGGTGATGCTCGAATTGCGGTTAGCCACAGGCACGGCGAGCACTGCATACGGCGACAAGAAGAGTTTGATCCTTCAGGGGGTAGGGTTGCTGGTGGGGATGTTCGGAGGGACTGGGGGAGGCGGGGCCGGAACCAGCACAAGCATCGGCGCCGATTATGCCGGTGAGACAACTATGGGGCGCGGCGACCTCTCCAACATCTCCACGAGATCGCCTGCCGACCGCTCAAGAAAAGCTGAGAAAACAGTAATCGAATTCACTCTCAACAATTACGTGACAGACAAGGCGACGGCTCAGGCGATGTCAGGCAAGGCCGGGCGAAACGTTTTTGAGAACTTCATTACCTCCGGCGCAGCCAAGCAGTCCAAGATTCGTAAAGCTATCAAACAGGCGGCCTCATAATGGCGACATTCAGTTTCGCAAGGGAGAGTTTCAGGGCAACGCCGTCTTATGCGGTCGCAATCAGCCGATTTGAGAACGATGCGGAACAGCGTCGTTTAAGAACGAACAAGATTCATTGGCGGTTTGAAATTCAGACTCCGGTTCTCACACAGGTTCAACAGAAAGCGCACCTCGACTTCTACGTAGCCCGCCAGGGGAGCCTGGAGGATTTTGGTTTTGTCAACCCTTCAGACGGTCTTACTTATACTGTGCGCTATAACGAACCTCCCAATTTCGATTTCACCAAAGCATTCTGGCGCCTGAATATCGTTCTGGTATCCTGTGACGAGGATGAAGATGCTTAATGCGAATTACTTACAGCGACAGTCCGAATTTTATCGCACAGAAGAACGCGGCCACCAATAAGCCGATCTGGCTGTACCGCGTAGCGATTTCCGACATCCTTACCGAAGACCTATTTTTGGCGGAATACGATGTGGACGTTTACTTCGCGTCCGACGTGGCGGGAACGGTGTCTACAACGGCACTAAATGCCACTGTCGTCGGTTCTGGGACATCTTGGAGCAGCACCCTTGAGGTAGGAGAGGAGATCCTGATCGGGGCTGAGGCGGCGCGCTACACGATCACCGCAATCACAGACGACACCCACATCGAAGTGACCCCTCCACACCCGCTAAATCAGGCCGGCAAGTCATACGTCATTTCGAGGAGGTACTTGCGCTTCCCGGCGACACACGAAGGAATTGGTGAGGATACAGACGGCACCTCCGACACGATAAGCGTGAATGTGGCCAACGCCTCGCGAGAGATTCAGGCCCACCTGGAGCTCCGGGACGGATTGATTGGCCGGACGGTGACAATCCGCCAAGTGTTCGCGGATTACCTCAACGACCCGACGTCCTACATCCAAGACCAGAGACATATCGACTCGGTTGAAGCAAACGTATCGGTCGTTAAGTTCACTCTTTCCTCAAAATTGGATTTGCTGGAAATAACTGTGCCGCGCAGAAAGTTCATGCGCGGCCATTGTGGATGGGAGTATGCCACCGCTAATGGCGGATGCTGGCCGTCCGTGGGCGCTCCAGCCAGCTTCAGGGCCGACAGCGTTCTGCTTCATGCGGGCGAGGTGAGTGGCCTTAATATCTTTCCCCTGTATCTTGGAACCGTGAGCGCTGAGACTTCAAATTTGTCCTATAACGCCGCTGAAGCGAAAGTGAGCTTCGCGCCGGTTTCAATCCCCGAATTAGACGAGAACGATGCGGATTTAATCATCGACCTGAGATTTAGCGATCCAACACAAAGATACCCCGGAAGGGGGCAGATCGAAATTACAAGCTCCGGTACGTATGACGCAGAGGAGTGGGCGATTCCGGCCGCCGATATTGACGCTCTTGTAATTACTGATATTTTCCAGCAGTTCACGATCCCGCTTTTGAATGTCATAAAAATCGGCACGCTAAATAAGTTGGCGATCAACTTCTTGCGCTGGTATGAGTTTTCAATCGGGCGCCGGTTTAGAATTCAGTGGCGCAACGCATTCCTGAGAGCAATTTCTACTGTCTCGATGGCCCCGGCCAAGTTCCGAGCGATCGACTGCAAGGGTCTCACCAAGGCCAACGGAACATTGAGCATCGAACTAAAGTGCAATCAGCCAACGAAGATCAGCGCCCTCTCACAAATAGAGATTACAAGTTCAGGCTCACCGGACATTGAGGAATGGGCGCTGGTCGATCTGACTGGAGCAGGATGGAACAATGAGACGCAATCCATCACTGCCGCATGGCAGACTTTCACAGTTCCAATGGCCGCCTGGGCCACCACTGGCGGCGAGCTGGACGTGTCGGCAGTCAACTTCCTTCGGGTGTACGCGCTATCTACCGATGCTACCCCACTATCTTTGGACTGGAGAAATGCCTCATTAACGTGGGATAGCGTGGTGGACGCTTGCGACAAGACGCGAAGACACTGCCGATGGCACGGGAACGCCGCGCGCTACGGCGGGTTTCCAGGCATCCCTTCGAGGAGAACCAGCCGTGAATAGCGCCGAAATCACCGAACTTCTCTTGGGGATTCCGTTTCTCGACGGCGGTCGAACTTGCGCTGGAGCCGACTGCTACGGATTGCTGATGATTTTCGCCAAAGAGCTGGGAGTTGATCTCCCAGACATGGAGTATGAACGCGGCTGGGCAGAGCGCGGAGCGAACTATCTCATGGAAAACGCGCACGGCTGCGCCGATGAGATCAGCAAAGAGGAATTGGAGCCGGGCGACGTTATCATGTTCGAGACTTATCCTGGTGTCGCCAGTCATGTTGGGATTTTCATTGGAGAAGATCGCTTTATCCATACGACGGACAAGCATGGGGCGATTGCGCAGCATCTAAGCCACCAGCCATATTGCCGTAGAATAAACTCTTTCTTCAGGTTGAAGCGGGCGTTATGATTAGAATAGTCCACATCCCGGTCCTGTTTTCCAAAGAGGGACGCACGGAGCGCGAAGTAGAATTTTCGAGCAGCTACGTTCGTGACTACTTCACCGCGTCGGAACTAACGGGGAATCGTGTGCTGCATAGCCGCCTGGGGCCGCTCTCCATAGAACGTCTTGATGAGGCTAACGTCCGCGACGGCGACGAACTGATTCTGACGCCACAAATAAAATTTGATCCGGCCACATGGGCGGCCATTATTGCGGCAATAGTTACGTTTGTGTCAAACCTTGGCGTTATCGGAGCGATAACTTTAATCGCCAAAGTTGGGATGTTTGCATACTCTGTTTACCAAGCATTCAACCCTAAGAAGCCAAAACATATTGGGGGCGGAAGCGACCCCTTCGACGATTCTCCGACCTACGGATGGGATGGCATCCGCACGATGGCCGATGTTGGAATCCCGGTTCCAGTCATTTATGGAGAATCGGCATGCGGTGGAAATATAATCAGCTTCTACATGACATCGCAAGACGACGACAGCATAATGAACATTATGCTGGCACTTTCCGAAGGCCCGGTTAATTCCATTGCGGGATTGACCGTCGATACCGATTATGCCACCAAAGACCAGATCGACACGATGGGCGATCTGTTGACGATCAACGGTTCGCCAATCAGTCACTACGAAGACATGGAACTCCACGTCAGGCTTGGGACTGATGACCAAACAGTCATTCCTGGGTTCGATTTCACGCATGAAGAGTTTGACTTGGCGGCGTCATCAATCCAGCTCCGCTTTGGTCTGAATGGCGACGAAGAGACTCAGGGCTACGTCTACCTGACGACGAACCAGGATGTTGATGCGATCAACATCCATCTCTCATGTCCGGCCGGTCTTTTCCGCAACCACGTTCAAACCGATAATCCAGAGATTACGAGTGAGCCGATCTTATACAAGGTCGAATATCGCGTCTACAACCCTGATGCTCCAGCGGCCTGGACCTTCTACCAATTTCCCCGACCTTGGTATGTGACCTCCGGTGTCCTCGATCGCGGCTGGGTTGACGGATATGGCATGATCGAATCGCCGCCCACTCACAGCCCCGTTCGCCGCGACGTTAGGATTGAGTTTCCAGCATCCGGCAGATACGAGATTAGAATCACCCGGAAGTGGCGAGACGCTTCGGAAGGGCCGAGTAACGACGACTCCTACACCAGCGTTTTGCAAGTGGTTAGCATCGACGAGATAATCTATGAAGGCATGACCTACCCCAACACGGCACTGATTGCACTGCGCATTCGGGCCACGGAACAGCTCTCGGGTCTTGTGCCTAACTTCGCTGTGGTTGTGCAAGGCAAGTTAGCGGAGGACTGGACGGGTGGCGCTCCTGCTTATACCAGCAACCCGATCAAGTGCATTTGGGATTTGATGGTCAACTCGAGATACGGAGCCGGGGCGTTCATCAACGCGAGCAATCTTGACGCCGCGTATTTTGCGACGGCTTCGGCGTACTGCGACACTCAGGTTGACATCGACGGCGGAACGGAAAACCGCTTTTCTCTCGACATTGTTCTCGACGGCGTGATGACCGTGCCGGATGCCTTGACACGGATCGGAGCCACTTTTCGCTGCTTCCCGTATTTCACGGCCGGTCTCATTCGCCCCTTTGTTGAAAAGCCGGAGAATCCGACCCAGCAATTCGGGATGGGGAATATCATCAACGGCACATTTTCTGAGAATTGGCTGCCGTTGAGAACACGCATGAATCGAGTCGAGGTGCAGTACATTGACCGCGACAACGGCTGGATTCGTGAAACCGCCGAAGTCACTGACACCGCAGCGATTGACGCTGGCGACCCGATGCGTTTGAACGCGGTGTTTCTGCCGGGGATCACTCGCCGGAGCCAGGCCATGCGAATTGGATGGTATCTATTGCAGTCCGCCAGGCTCACCAGGCGCGCTGTGTCATTCAGGGCCAGCATAGACGCGATTGTATGCCAGGCCGGAGATGTGATCGCCTTCAACCACAACCTCCCACAGTGGGGCCAGAGTGGCCGTGTAAAGAGCGGTACGGCGGGTACAGTCACGCTTAAGGACAACGTGACGCTGACGGCTCCCCCGGCAGGCGAAGCGAACGTCATCCAGATTCGTCATGCCTCGACGGATGAAATCAGCGTATGGGAAATCACCAGCGGGCTTGGAACGTATGTAGCGGGCACGGCGATCAATATCACTCCACCTGCGGGTCCGCCGCCCAACCCAGCTAAATACGATGTCTTCGCGGTTGGACACACTTCCACCGCGATAAAGCCTTTCCGTATTGCGGGTATGGAGATCAACAACGACAATGAAGTAGATATTATCGCAGCGGAATATGACGTTGACGTTTACGAGGAAGATTATACGCTACTGCCCGACGATCCAACGCAGTACAGCACGCTTCCCGATCCGCGCCGCCGACCGCTGTCCGTCGAGAATTTGACGGCCACGCCCATTGCATCATATAGCGCACACGCCCTGATTTCATTCACGGTTGCCGCAGCGGATGAAGGTTATGGTTACTTCGACCATGCGGAAATCTATCTGGGGATCGAGGATTCCAACGGGAACTACGGCTACCAATTCCGTGGAACGCATAAGAGTGGATCGTTCCCGGTGGGCGGTCTGATTCCAAACCAATCCTACCGCGTGCGAGCGGTGTCCGTCTCAAAGTTTGGCGTGCGAGAGCTCGATGCGACCGCCGCCACCGTTGATTTTTATTTCACTCCGCCTGGCGCCCCACCAAACGTGCGAGGCTTGGAGATTTTCGGCCAAGGTTTAGACACATTATTCAACGGTAAAGATGTCACCTTTTCCTGGGTTCCCATCTCTCTTCCGACGGCAGGGGATTATGCGGGAGAAGGCTCCGGTGGCGCTGGACAGGGCGTCCAGAACGATTGGCTCGATCACTACCGTGTGATGATTTGGGATTCAATCGCTGGCGACGGCCAGATTATCCGGGTGTTTCGCACGCTGGAGCACAGCGTAATCTACACTTACGAAATGAATCTTTACGACCATGCGGCCTATGGTCTGCCGCCAGACCGGCAGTTCGGAGTTTCAATCCGCGCCGTCGATAAATTCAATCAGTATTCTCCGCAGCACACTTCGCTCAACGTCCTGAATGCGTCCCCGGAGCTGGTGATAGCGTACAATGATTTGTTTTCCACCTCCGCCTTGCATTGGCTTTGGGCGCTGGAGTTCATCGACTATGGGACGGGGATGTTTTCGGTGTCATGGGTGCAGAGTATTGAGCCGGATTTTGATGGCTATGTGGTGCATCGCCAAGTAGACGCAGCGGACCCAGCTGTTTTTTCCAAGTCTGCATTCACCAACCCGGCTACCGGTGCGACTCAGTTCCAGCCTGACGACAGGCGTCTCATCGTTCCGGGGCTGTATGCCAACCAGGTGTATCTAACCGGGCCAAACACCAGTTTCCAAGATTCGATTCCTGCCGCAGGAAAAACTAAATCATACACCCTTGCGGCCTACGACAAATTTGGCCGCACGCAGTTGAACTACGACATGCACTTCGTCGTCGATGAGTTTTTCGACGGCACACGCGATCCAGTCACCGGCCTTTGGATCGGAGTGACGGCTTACAAATGGTAGCATGGAGAAAAAGAAATGTCTCAGTATAAAGAGGGAACGGTAAGCACGGAAATCGGCACCAACGTAGTGACTGGCGTCAATACGGCATGGTTAATTCACGTCCGGATTGGCGACGAAATAAAGATCGGGACGGATACCGTATTTTATCAAATTTCCGGGATCGCGAGCAATACGAGTCTGACCATTTCCGCCAATTATCCATCGACCAAGGTGACTCAGAATTATATCATCAACTCGGACTTCACCGCCAATCTCGGGCTGCCGCTGGTGGGCCAGGGCGATGCTTACTTCGCCGACACATACAGCCGGGCCATGCGGATGGTAGACGCCGCCGTTAGCTTCGGCCTGATTTTCATCGGGAGCGTGCTCGACAAGGACTTGGCCGCCGCGCCTGGGGCGCCTTCGGATGGCGACGCCTACATCGTTGCAAGCCCCGTGGGGGGAGGCGACGACTGGTTCGGCTACGAGGACTACATTGCCACCTGGGACGCCACCAGCTCGACGTGGGGCTTCCTGGTGCCCATTCAGGGATACCTCGTGTTCGTCGCTGATGAGAACGCGCTCTACATCTACACGGGGAGCGAGTGGATCGTCTGGAACGTGTCAGTCGGCAACCCGTACTACGACCAGACGATTGCGGAAGCCGCCCTTGATTCGAGCAACCTGATCGTCGTCACGCACAATCTCGGGAAGCAGCTGATTCACTGTACGGCGATGGACACGAACGACATCGAGGTTGGGCTGGGCGTCACGTTCACGAGCACGGTTCAGGCGACGCTGGATTGCACGGGGGTTCCGTCTGCGGACTTTCCGTTGACGGTACATTTCTCG
>DATKWR010000172.1:0-6341 GCA_035529475.1 Sedimentisphaerales bacterium
CTTTCACGTCCAGATTCATTTCTGGCCGTAAGCTCCAACCAAGCTGGGCAAGGCCCTCTTTGGTTTTCCCTAAAGTTGGGTTATGCCCATATCCAACTAATACCATAGATATCATAGTAAACCTATAATATCAACAAAGAAAGCGAGCTTTTCCCAGTTTTTCTGTGTTCTTCTCAAGCAAGCGGCGGAAAGAAGACAGTGGCATTCTCTCCCTGGAAGGCGGTGGGAAGACCGGGCACTGAGGTTG
Source organism: Sedimentisphaerales bacterium (assembly GCA_035529475.1). Taxonomy (GTDB): domain Bacteria; phylum Planctomycetota; class Phycisphaerae; order Sedimentisphaerales; family Anaerobacaceae. The sequence continues at coordinate 248 of DATKWR010000172.1, forward strand.
ATCAGAAGGAGTACCACGAATCCAGTACTTTTGCTTCATCGGGTAAATCCGTAGGTGGGCCGGACAAACCGGGCCCTTGAAGTGGTTTCGAGAGAAAGATCGTCCCTTGGGGATTAGGGCAATCAGGGGGGTAATTTGGGCCTCTGGGGCCCCGAATGTTTTTCCTCGGTCCTGCAAAACGCCAAGGACACTTATCCGTTATTCGGACGATCCGTAGTTTTTTCTTGACATGATGGGCGAGGATTTGGTATAAGAAAGTAAGGTGATGACGTGGCACCAGGCGCAGAGCCTGCTTGAGCGAAGACAACCATGACGAATCTGTGTGCACTCCTGCTTCTCAATGGTGCCGCCATCCGATGGTTTTGAAAGATTTCGAAGGATGGAGAGCCAAGAGAATAGATATTACCATGCGAGATTTACCCTTCCGATTTTGGTTCTCCGCCATTAAATTGACGGTTCGCATTGCACCCCTGAAGGAAAGGAGGTGAAGTCGAGACGACCAGAATTCTGCGCCGCAAGTGCAGATAGACTGTTGCGAAGGTGAAGTACCGGTAGATTAGACTTTTGAAAGGAGCATTTCCATGTGTAAGAAGTTGATTTTCCTAACATCCTTTGTTCTGGTGCTGGCTCTGGCCGGCACAAATACGGCGTTCGGTGCCTTGAGTCTGGATCTCCGAATCGTCGCCGGGTATGATGATGCCGAGGAGGAGGTCGCCGGCGGCGGTATGGATCGAGGCAGCAGCGACCTGGAGTTGGGCCACGAAGGCGCCGCTTCAGCGACCAGCCTGCAGATTGTTAGCCTTCGATTCCCGGGTGTAGATATTCCCAAGGGTTCTGCAATCACAAAGGCATACGTGCAGTTCGCCGTTGATGATATGGACAACGACTACCATACCCTGCCTGTATCAGTGCTCGTCGGGGGCGAGCTAAGTCCCGATGCAGTTGATTTTAGCTCGGGCAATCCCAACATCAGCTCCAGGCCCGCCACAGCGGCCTCGGTCGTGTGGACTATACCGGTGTGGGGAGTCTTTCAGGAGGCATCGCGGGCTGAGTGTACTCCCGACGTCTCGCGCGTCGTCCAGGAGATCATCGACCAGGACGGTTGGGCCGCCGGCAATGCGATGGTCATCATTTTCAAAGACAACCCGGCCAATCCCTCCGAGGGGTGTCGAGAAGCCGAGGCGTTCGAAGGGGACAATGCCTATGCACCACTGCTGCATATAGAATATACGATTAGCGCTGCTACGGATCCGAGCCCCTCAGATGGTGGGATAAGTGGCCGCGCACCGCTTCTGCAGTGGGCTAAGGGATCGAGTGCCGTGTTTCACGACGTGTACTTCGGCACCAGTCCGGACTTGGGGCCTGCCGACCTTATGGGTCGCGTGTCCTACCCGATGTACTGGTACGCTGCCGGCTTTACCCCCGGCGCGACCTACTACTGGCGGGTCGATGAGGTCGAGGCGGACGGAACTACGATTCACACGGGCGACCTTTGGAGCTTTACGGCGGTGGGTGCTGCCGCCCATAGTCCGAACCCGCCCAACGGTGACAAAATGGCGCTGCCCGACGTGGTCCTGAGCTGGGGTCCCGGGGTCAGTGCGGTCACACACGATGTTTACTTCGGCACCAGCCGAGCCAATGTCGCTGCCGGTACCGGCGGCACGTTCAAGGGCAACCAGTCGGGGGAAACCTACAATCCCGAAGACCTCATGAATGGTACCAGTTACTACTGGCGGATCGATGAGGTCGAGGCCGATGGCACAACCAAGCACGCCGGCGTGGTCTGGAGTCTCAGGACGCGAGATGACCCCACTCTTATCGGCTGGTGGAAGCTCGACGAAGGCCAGGGCTATATCGCCTATGATTCCTCCGGCTATGGTAATCATGGCCTCATTGGCACTGACAATGGCAATACGGGTCCCATATGGACAGCCGGGGTCATTGGTGGTGCGCTGGAACTGGACGGAGATGATGACTATATCTCAATTAACAGCATCGCCCCGATGATGACAACCTACAATTTTACGTTCAGTATATGGATCAAAACAGATGGTGAAGTACTTACGGATGACCACATATTGCTTGGATCCAACACGGATAGCAGTCACGAGTTCCTTTTTGGCATCCAGAATGGGAATCCGTGGCAGCAAGCTGACGTCACCCAAGAGTACCCCCCCTCTGTCGCCAACAACCAGTGGCATATGTTGACGTATGTCAGCGACAGCTTCAAGTCGCGGATATACGTCGATGGCATCTTGCGGAAGGAGGATACTGCTGATTCCGACATGGCTTCGGAGACACGCTGGTCTATAGGCCAGGAATGGGACAGCAGTCCGAGCGACGAGTACAAAGGCTTGGTGGATGATGCCCGCTTCTGGATCAGGGCGCTGACGGCAGAAGAGATAGTCGAAGTCTTCAAGGGCGACGTGGCTCTCGCCCACAGCCCCAAGCCTATAAACGGCTCAACACCTGACGCCGAACAGGTACCGCCGATTAGCTGGTCACCCGGAGAGAACGCTACTCGGCACGATGTCTATTTTGGCACCGACGAGTTGGCGGTCGCCGATGCCGGCCCATCCGATACCACGGGCATCTATCGAGGCCGTCAGAACGCTACCAGCTATACGCCTCCGGAAGCGCTCGCATGGGGTACGGGCCCATATTACTGGCGCATTGATGAAGTGGCTGCCGACGGGACGATCAGCAAGGGTATGGTCTGGAGCTTCTCCGTGGGCGATTTCCTGAACGTGGACGATTTCGAGTCCTACAACGACATCAACGAAGGGGAAGCCGGAAGCAACAGGATTTATCTGACGTGGATCGACGGTTACGGAACCGCAACTAACGGAGCCCAGGTTGGCAATCTGAATCCTCCTTTTGCCGAGACCAGGGCGCCTTACGTTCACACTGGTGCTCAGGCAATGCCGGTGCTGTACGACAACAACAGGAAATACTCTGAGGCAACCATGACATTGGCTGCGGGCTCCGCTCGTAACTGGACCCGGCAAGGGGTTGCGAACCTGTCGCTGTGGTTCCGCGGCGATGCGACCAACGCCGCCGAGCGGATGTACGTTTCGGTCAATGGCAAGGCGCCGGTGTACCACACCAACGCCAATGCTGCTCAGTCGATCACATACACCGAGTGGGTCATTCCACTATCGACGTTCACGGCCCAGGGCACGAGCCTGACCAGCGTGACCAGTATTACGATTGGCTTGGGCACGCCGGGCAACACGACGGTGGCCGGTGGTGCGGGCACGGTGTATATCGACGATATCCGGCTGTATCGTCCGTGAGTGGTTCCTTATGAGCCAAGACCATTTTAACTGAAGACGTGAATCGTGATTTGGTGATTTCGGGGCCTATGCTGATTGACTCGGTATGGGCCCCGGTTGCTTTCAGACAAGCAAGGATACGTCTCTTAATCGGCCAATAGACCTGGACGATAAGACTTTGAGCAGCAACGGTCCGACCCGTTTAAACACAACGTAGTGTTTTCATTCGAGCACGCCTCGTACTGAAGGTTCCTCGCCTTTCCGGGCTCAAAACCGTCATCGTGTTGTGCCACGAAAACAAACAGGCCGTTCGGTGAGAAGGCCGAAATCCTCCGAGCGCAGCGTTGACAATGAGCATCTGCACGTCTATATTCAAACAAGAGAAGAGACCAGGAGCATCTTCCGGCACAACGAAAGCCGTTATGCCGGACTGAGAAAGAGGTCGAGTCATGAATAAGGTACTGATCATCGTCGGCGACGCTACCGAGACCGTCGATACGTTGTATCCATACTATCGCTTGCAGGAGGATGGATTCGAGCCCGTGGTGGCCGGGCCTCAGAAGCGGCGTTACCACATGGTCCTGCATGAGATTCCCGCCGACTGGGACGGCCAGGTCACGCGCGAGTTCGAGGGCTACACACTTGCCGCCGACATTGCCTTTCGAGATGTGAAACCGCAAGACTACCTGGGGATTTTCTTCTCGGGCGGCCGGGCCCCCGAATACTTACGCTACGACCAAGACCTCGTGCGCATCACCCGGCACTTCTTCGAGACCAATAAACCCATCGCCTGTGTATGTCACGGCGTTGAGATCCCGGCGTATGCCGGCTGCGTAAAAGGCCGGCGGATGGCCACCGTGCCAAAGTGCAAATTCGACCTTGAGGTTTGCGGCGGCATCTTTGTGAACGAACCCTGCGTCGTCGATGGAAATCTGGTCAGCGGACGAACCTATCACGATCACGGTCACTACGTCGGCGTGTGGATCAGGATGCTGATTGAGGCCCGCCTGGCCAGGCAAAGCTGACAAAACCGAAATGCGAACAACAAAACGAAAGTACGATGTCACTTCGCGGCGCATCTTCTTGAAAAGCGCCGCCGCAACAATCACGATGCCATACTTCGTTTCTGCTTCGGCGCTGGGCCGGAGTGGCAAGCCTGCGGCAAGTAACAGGCTGACGATGGGGCTTATCGGCCTGGGCAGTATGGGGATGCGTCACGTGGAAGGATTCCTGCAGGAGGAGGATTGCCGGATCGTTGCAGTTTGTGATGTGGATGCCAAACGCAGGTCGGCCGCTTTACAGAAGATAGGTAAACAATACAGCAACACCGATTGCGCTCAATACGACGATTTTCGCGAGCTGATTGCCCGCGACGACATTGACACGCTCTGTATCTCCGTCCCGGACCATTGGCACGCAATCATTGCCCTGACGGGTATTCGCGCGGGCAAGGATATTTACGGCGAAAAGCCGCTTGCATTGACAATCTCGCAAGGCCGGGCCATGGTCGAAGCGGTGGATCGCTACAAGTGCGTCTGGCAAACGGGGAGTTGGCAGCGTTCGACGGACCACTTCCGCTTCGCCTGCGAGCTTGTCCGCAACGAGCGCATCGGGCGGCTGAAACGAGTCGAGGTGGGGATAGGGCCGGGCTTCAAGCCTCCCGGGAACCCCGAAACCCTTTATAGGATCGACCCGCAGCCGGTCATGCCCGTTCCTGACGGCTTCGACTACGAAATGTGGCTTGGGCCTGCACCCTGGGCCCCATATACAGAGAATCGCTGTCACTGGAACTTCCGCTGGATACTGGACTACGCGGGCGGCCAGGTCACCGACTGGGGCGCCCATCATATTGACATCGCCCATTGGGGCATGAATTGCGACGATACAGGCCCGGTCGAGGTGCAGGGCAAAGGCGTCTTCCCGGCAGACGGATTGTGGGACGCGGCGGTCGATTATGACTTCGAGTGCCTCTACGCCAATGGCCCGCCGATGCGGGTCGCCAGCAACAATCACATTCCGCAGGGAGTCCGGTTCATCGGCGATCAGGGTTGGGTCCACGTGACGCGAGCGGATTTGAAAACCGAGCCGGCCGACCTGCGCAAAACCATAATCGGCCCCGATGAAATACGCCTGCCCAGGCCCGCCGGCGACAACCGCCAGGGACATCGCCGGGACTTCCTCGATTGCGTAAAGACCCGAAGAGTCACCATAGCCCCGGCGGAGGTGGGCCATCGCTCCGCCACGGTCTGCCATCTGGGAAACATCGCCATGATTCTCGGCCGTAAGATTCGGTGGGACCCGAAACGGGAATTGATCATCGACGATCCGTCGGCCAATCGCATGTGCAGCCGCGCGATGCGCGCGCCGTGGCGTCTCTGATCGCAAATGAAGTAGAGCCTTTGATGGAGAAATTCGGAAATGAGCAATCGTCGTTACACGCGCCGTGAGATTCTAAGGATTGCCGGTCTTGGTGCAGCGTCTATCATCGCTTCGCACAGCATCGGATGCGCCCGGCAATTGTCAGGCAAGTCGGCCAAAGCAAGACCCAACATCGTTTTCATTCTCGCCGATGATTTAGGCTGGAAGGACGTCGGCTATCATGGCGGCAGCCTCAAGACGCCCAATATCGACAAGCTCGCTGCCGAAGGGACGCGGCTCGAACAGTTCTACGTTCAGCCTGTTTGCTCGCCCACCCGGTCGAGCCTGATGACGGGGCGCTATCCGATGCGTTACGGATTGCAGGTGGGCGTCGTCCGGCCATGGGCCAACTATGGCCTGCCGTTGGAGGAACGCACATTAGCCCAGGCGATCAAAGAGGC
>DATKWR010000173.1:0-2654 GCA_035529475.1 Sedimentisphaerales bacterium
CCGAATCCGGCACAGAGATGGTTCTTATCTCGGCCGGCCGCTTTGTCATGGGGGACCAGACGCAAATCGATGCAGCGCCGCATGAAGTTGCCATAAGCGCTTTCTACATGGACAAGAACCTGGTAACTCAGGAGCAGTACGAGAAAGTGGTCGGAGAGAATCCTTCCCGCTGGAAGGGAGCCACAAATCCCGTCGAGCAAATGCGATGGTCCGATGCGGCCAGATACTGTAACGCCCGCTCCAAATCGGAAGGGCTTGAACCTTGCTACGATTTGCAGACGTGGGAATGTAATTTCCAGGCGAACGGCTACAGGCTGCCGACGGAGGCGGAATGGGAATATGCCTGCCGGGCGGGAAGCACGACGGCGTATTTCTTTGGCAATGACCCCTCAAAGCTCAAGGATTATGCCTGGTTTGAAAAAAACTCCGGAGGAAAACCCCAGCCCGCGGGTCAGAAACCGCCTAATGCCTGGGGTTTATACGACATGCACGGCAACGTCTGGGAATGGTGCAACGACTTCTACCAGGTGGATTACTATCAGCAAAGCCCCAAAGAGAACCCGACAGGACCGAAGGCCGGGGATACCAAAGTCGTGAGGGGCGGGGCCTGGAAGTTCAGCGACGAAACGTGCCGCAGCGCCTATCGTTACAACGAGAATCCGGGCTACGCCGACGTCTGCTTCGGATACGACATCTATGGCTTTCGCTGCGTGAGAAATACTTCCAATGTGCAATCAGCGAAAAATCAGCCGGCCGGTGATTGATGAATATGGAAGGAAATTATAGTATGCTATTCTATGACTGTGTCGCTCAGCCCTGAGTTGAAGTTCAGTGGTGTTTTAGACAGGATGAGGAGGTCGTACTATGCCGGGAAGATACCAGCGAAAGATAAGACGAAGGCAGTTCTTGAAGTTGTTGGGCGTCGGGGCCGCAGCTTCGGTGTGGACGAGTTTGGCCCACGGCGCAGAACCCGGAGGCGAAAGGGCCAGGCCGAACGTCATCGTTATACTCACGGACGACCTTGGTTACGGGGACCTCGGCTGCTACGGCAATCCCTTCACAAAGACACCCAACCTTGACAGATTTGCCCGAGAAGGACTGAAATTCACCCACTGCTACGCCGCCTCCCCGAACTGCTCTCCCGCGCGGGCCGGACTGCTGACGGGCCGCATGCCTTACCGGGTGGGCATGTACGATATCATGGGGGCGGCCACGGAACGGACGCTGCGGGAATCGGAAATCACGATCGCTGAGTTGGTTAAGCGCGTCGGGTACGATACCTTCCACGCGGGCAAATGGCACCTGAGCCACGTCGGAAAGGAAGGTAGCGACGCTCCTTTGAAACACGGCTTCGACCGGACTGTCTCTGCCCAGGGCAGCGCCGGCTCGGCGACTCATCTGGTCCGGGCCTTTGCTCAATGGCTGGACAATCGCCGCGATAAGACGCATCCGTTCTTTGCTTATCTTGCCCCGCACGAGACCCACGAAGACGTGGCGCTCTGGGCTCCCGAAGAATACCGCCAGAAGTTCCCCGCCAACGAGGCCCGCAGGGCGGCGGCAGAGATGCCCTACGGCTACGTCCCGAAGTACACAAAGAATTCTCGCGGTGGAGATCCGCGGGTGTATTACGGCGCCCTGGCCCAGCTCGACGATGCCTTTGGAAACCTGCTGACTTACCTGGAGCGGAACAACCTTCGTGACAATACGTTCATTTTTTTCACCAGTGACAACGGGCCGGAGCATCGTGCGCAATACTCGTTCGGCTCGCCGGGTAATCTTCGTGGAGCGAAGGGGCATCTGCACGAGGGCGGTATCCGCGTGCCGGGGCTGCTTCAGTGGCCGGGACGCACGAAGGCCGGGACCGTCGTTAACGAACCTGTCAACGGCACGGATGTCTTTGCGACCGTCTGCGCGGTCACCGGTGCGAGGATTCCCACAGACCGTGTTATTGACGGCGGCAACTTCCTGCCGGCCCTCGAGAACAAACCCATCGAGCGGCAGCGCCCGCTGTTTTGGGCAATGTGGTTCGGGCGGGGCGGATACTCTTATGCCCTGCGCGAAGACGACTGGAAAATCCTCGCCGGAACGGGGCCGGTACCGGACGGAACGGAAATTATTGACTTTATTCGAAATCCGAAGTTTATTCGATGGCAGTTGGTCAATCTCAAGCAAGACCCGACGGAAACACGTGACTTCTGGCAAGATGAGCCCGAGCGATTTGAACAGATGAAGGAAAAACTTATCGCGATTCACAAGGAAATCGTTGCGGAAGGACCGGAATGGAGCGTCGAGGACCACCGCGAGAAAAATCGATACCTCTGGACGGATACACCTTCCTATCCCTATACAGACACACCCTTCGTCGGACATCATGAGCCTTAGAGAATACTACATACTGTACAAACAAGGTCATTACCTTATGAAAAGAGATTTTCATACAGCCCGTTCTTTGATTGTCGCCGTTTGCCTTGGGATGGCCTCACTCAATTCAGGGGCTTTGGCGAGCACGTACAATGTGAAAGTTGTTACCGACGCATCCCCCGATTACTATGACATGGAGAGCCTGATCCGCAGCATCACAAGCGGATGGGAAAAAGACAGTGAAAAGTGCTGGGCGCTGTTCTACTGGAATCACATTGCACGGCGGCAAACCA
>DATKWR010000174.1:0-11586 GCA_035529475.1 Sedimentisphaerales bacterium
GTTCGGACGATGGCACATGACAATGTCTGCGCGCCACTCGCGGATCAGGCGCACAAAGGTTCTGCGGTTTTCGAGGGTCGGCATAATCTCGCCGTCGTGAATGTCCAGGACTTCGGTTTCGATACCGAAGATCTCGGCACAGCGCTCGACCTCGGCGGTGCGACGCTGGGCCAGGGGACCGCCGGCCATACCCCAGTGACCGATATCTCCGTTCGTGCAGGAGACAAACTTGACGTGATGGCCCTGAGCCGCCCACATGGCCGCGACGCCCCCAGCCCGAAACTCGTTGTCGTCCGGATGGGCGCCGAAACAGATAATCCGCACCTTTCCATCGGTGGTATCCGGGGCGGGGGCAGGCTTCGGCACAGCCGCATTTAATGTCCCAGCCGCAAATAGTAATACGCTACCCAGGAGCAAGCTCCACAGCAACCATCTTTCTTTTCGAATTCTGTTCTTCATTGCTCAATTCTCCTATCAAGCGCCCCTTTTTTCACGTCGTCGCGGAAGACCAAACAGAATGCCGCTAACAAAACGATCGATATGACGGTGGTAATGGCCCAAATCGCATTCCAGTTATAGGTCTTCTGAGCAACGCCATCGACGATCGTTTCGGTCATGTAGTGGGAGATCAGTTTGCCGTTGAAGAAGTTGCCTACGAGCATTCCTATGCCGTAACAGATGAGAACGATAAGCCCCTGAGCTTGTGCCCGAATCTCTTTCGGAGCTTTCTTGTCAACATAGACTTGCCCTCCAACAAAGAAAAATCCAAAGATAATCCCATGTACAAGGATCGCCACAAAATAAAGCGACGTGTAATCAAACATGCCGCCGCTGAGAAACGCTATGTAGCGTACGAGGGACGCAATGAGTCCAACCGCCATGGTCCATTTGATACCGACCCGCGCGATTGCGAGCGGCACCATGAGCATAAAGAACATCTCACCGAACTGGCCCCAGTTCATGGTGATCGTGATGAACTCAAATCCCCTATCCTGGAGAAACTCCGAGCAATAGGTCCAATAGATTGTGAAGGGGATCATCACAAGCACCGATATGATACCGAACAATACAAAGTTGAGATCCTTGAGAAGAACAAGCGCTCTCAAGCCGAACGCATCAATAATCGACGCTTCCTGCCCTTTGCTGGGCGGAGGGGTATTCGGCAGTGTCAGGTTGAAGATAGCTGTAATAAGAGCCATTCCGGCACCGCATAAAAGCGGAGTCGCAGTCCCGTCAATCTTCGTTCCATAGACCTTCATGGCCACAAGACTAAACAAGCCTGAGGCTACCCATCCGATTGAACCGAACACTCGAATCTGCGGGAACTTCTCCGATGGACAGTTCGTCATGGCTATTGCGTTGGTTAAGCTCCATGTGGGCATGTAGCAGAACATCGCCAGCAATAACAGGACAAACAGGGGCATGGCACTGTCCTGTTTTGCGGCCAGGAACAGGAGCGCGGCACACCCGAGGTTCAGGACCGCCAGGACCTTCTGACTGGCAAAGTGACGATCGGCAATCATCGTGATGATCGGCGCTGCCAAACAGCCCAGCCCAACGGAACTCAAGATCGTAACCTTGTACAGACCTCCGATGCCAATATTGACAAGGTACGCTGCCAGTGGCTGCCACCATACGGCAAACATAATATATTGCAGAAACATCATCGCGCTCAGCCGAATCCGTATGCTCATCGAAATCCCGTTCATTTCTTTTCTCCTTATTCAGAAAGTTGTACCACGATTTTCCAGTCCGCCACCGTGGTCAAGGCCGGCTTGCATAAGGGTGCGACCTGACGTGCAAATCTAACCCTCATATTCTGACCCCCTGCATCTTAATCCAATGTTGCGACAGCGGTGTGAAAACGAATCAAAGTCCGCCGACAGCTATTATAGTCAGAATCAGCAAACAGGGCAAGATTCACGTCCCGCGTGGGAACACCCTTTGGCAACTCAGGCTCCCGCTCCACGTCTCTCCAACGAATTGCCTCTCGGCTGTCACGGGGTGGGCGTGGGGGGGGCTGTCCGCTTTCTTGGCGTTTCCTGCAACATGGCGTGTTGAACGTTCAGAAGCTTGATGAGCGATCCTGCAACCGTATATTCAGGTATGAGCAATTACCAAACCAATCGTGGAACGTGCGTAAACGGAGAAAGCGGTTCATCGCGGAACTCCGTATGGACTATTCGTGACGCAGTGCTTCTATGGGGTCCATGTACGCGGCTTGCCGAGCTGGATAGACTCCGAATACAATCCCCACGCCGAGGGAAATGATCAATGACAAAATAACCGACCAGAGAGCGATGCGAGGTTCGAGCGTGTGAACAATCGGCGGCAACAGGTCCGGTGACACCATCGTCACTCCTGACCGCAAGCCTCGAAACAACGGGCCGCACAAAAGGCCGAACAGGACTCCCAGCAGACCGCCGCCGGCCGTCAGCACAACCGTCTCGGTGAGAAACTGTTGGATAATGTGCCGGCGTTTTGCGCCGAGAGCCCGACGAATGCCGATCTCGCGAGTCCGCTCGGTCACCGTGGCGAGCATGATATTCATGATGCCGATCCCACCAACGAGCAGCGAGATGCCGGCGATGACCACCAGCAAGACATTGAACATGGCCCGGGTTCTCTCCGCCTGCTGCAGCAACTCCTTGGGCACGACGACGGCGTAGTCTTCGTTCTCGTGATACTTCTTGAGCAGCGTTTCAATGATCGCGGCCGTCTCGTCGACGTCCTCGATGTTATCGACACTCACGGTAATCTGGCTCAGTTCAACGATCTCTCCTTGAAACTCACGGCCAACGCTGCGCTTCAACACGAGATCGCCAACACGAAGGCGGAGCGTCTTGAGTGGGATGTACGCATCCAGGTTGTAGTCCCTGGCATCAAGGCTGCCGCCAATCGCGGCCGAAGCCGTGCGCGGCTTGGTTTGACCGATCACCACGTAGAATTCGTTTCCCACCCAAATCGTCTGGCCAATCGGGTTCTCAAAGGGAAAGAGCCGCTTCGCCGTGTCGTCGGCCAGTACAACGACCTTCTCACCGCGGTCGCGCAGAGTCAGCCATCGACCTCGCGCGATCTCCAGTCGATTCAGTTCCAGGTACTCCTCGACGCATCCCACGAGTTTGGCGTCGGCCGTCCGGTTTCCCAGGCGCAGTTCGAAGCGAACTTCACGCATCGGAACCGCACGGCGAATGCTCGGAATATTCGAGACGATTCGAAGGTAGTCGTCTCGGAGCAGACCGTATTTCTTGACGCGACTGTTGGCGTCCTGCCCCTTGCTGCCCAGGTTCGGCTCCTTCGTCCGAACGATGATGTTGGTCGCGCCGAGCTCCAGGATCTGTTGCTGTGCCCGGTAGCTGACCCCTTCGCCCATCGCCACCAACCAGATCACCGTCGTGGTGCCGATGAAGATGCCCAATGCCGCCAGACTGGCGCGCATCTTATGCACCAGCAGGCTCTTCAAGCTCAATCGAACAGTTTGGAGAAAGGAGCTTTTCATGTCGTTGTCTATGGTCCGTGCTTGGGCGCTTGCGGTTTGGACTCCTGTTTCTTCGAGTCTCCAGACGGCTTTGCGGCACTCGGCCCGGGCGGCTTCGACTTGGCGCCGGACGCAGTTGAATCCGGCTCCCACGGCTTGGCTTCGTCGAGCGGCTTCAGTGCGTCGGTTTGTGCTTCCTCAATGAAGGCACGCGGATTGAGCACGACCTCATCCCCTTGCTTCAAACCTGCTTCGACGAGGATGAACTGGTCGTTGCTATCGCCAAGCTGCACCACGCGTCGTTGCGGGCCGTCGGATGTCTTGACCCAGCAGAAGTACTCCTGCTCCATTTCCACAACGGCTGCCACAGGAATGGTCAATACGCTCTCGTACCGAGCCAGTACCACTTCAACCTCGGCGCTCATGCCGGGCTTCAACTCTTTTTCCGAATCAAGGGCAACAATCGTTTCAAATTTCACCACGTTTCCGGTCCACCAGCCTGCCGGCCTTGTGATTTCAGCCACAGAGGAGACTTTACCGACAATCGTCGAATCCTGAAGGGTGACCCGGGCAGGCAAACCCGGTTTGACGCGGTCGATCATGGACTCGTGGATGCCAAGCTTAACCTGCATCTTGGACAGGTCGGGCATCATCAGCAACACTTGATTCGTGTGCACGTTCGCACCTTCTTCAATCTCGGGCGCTTGCTTCCACTCTGCGGCGTTGGGGTGAATCACCATGCCGCCCTGTTTGGCCACAATGACGCAGTTGTTAAACTGCTCTATTGCGTGATCGAGGCGTTGCTTTTGCAGTTCGACCTGCGCCTTTTGCGCATCCAGGTTTGCTTCGGCTGCTTTCAACGTGCCATTCAGAGATTCCAGCTCCTTTGCCTTCGTGAATCGTTCCAGAACGTCGATCGCGGTTTGTGTGACTTTCAGCTCCAACTGAGCTCGTGTGACCGTAAACCTATTGCCTTCGACTTCCAATTCGCTTACGTAGCCACGCTTAAACATCATTTCGGTATGGGCGAGCATGTTCTGCGAAGTAGTCAGATTCGACTTGGCAATTGCCTCGTCCTTCCTCAGACTCTCCAACTGCGAGACATACCTGCCTATCTCGTACTCCGGGATCGAGATCTCCGCTCTGGCCTTTTCCGCCTCGGCTCCAGCGAGTCCGGCCAGGGCGCGCTGATAATCGATCTTCCGCTGACTGACTGTCTCTTCCTTGGCGGATGAATCCAGCCTGACCAATTCGTCGCCCGGCTTCACTACCGCACCACTCTCGATCACCCAGTTGACGGTGCTCCAACCTTCGACTTTGCATCTGATTTCCAAGTTGTTGGAACTTTCCAGCGTCCCCTGTTCGGTTACCGTGACGAGCAGGTCGCCGCGCGTGATCGTGTGCGTCAGCTTGGGACCGGATTGCTGCGGAGACACGGCGCCGGGGATGAACGTGGCGGCAAGCGCAACCACGGCCACCGCAGCAATCGTCAACAGAGCGCGTTTCCACCGTCGGGCGCCTGGAGCATTCTGAGGGTTGCTGCGGGCTTGTGAGCTCTGCTTTTTCGGAAGCACATCAGTCGACATGATCAGTCTCCACTACGAGTTCGTCCTGTCGGACATCGGATTCGATTGGGCGGCTCGCGGCAGAACCGTCGGATGCTTCGACCTCTGCCGAGGGCAGTGCATCGGGTTCCTGCGGCAGGCGGTCTGTCAACTCGATCCATTCGGTTGGAACGGCTGGCGGCAGTGGCAACTCCGCCAGGCTCGACTTGTCACTGCCGGAAGAGTCATCGAGGCTGGAGTTCGGAATGGGATCGTCAATCCAGCTACCGTCGTGATCGAGCATCATGATGCCAAGCTCGCGAGCCAATCGCATGCGCGCCGCGTAGTAGTTGAGCCACACGCTCAGGAAGTTGTTCTGCGTGTTGCGCAAGGCCGACAGCGCCGTCAGAAGATTGGTCGCCGCGGTGGGTCCGAATTGAGCCGGCCGTTGTCCCGGCTGCGGGGGCCGCACCGGCGCATAAAGGGCGGCTCGCGTCAGATCGACGCGCCGAATCGCAATCGCAACGGCGCGCCGTTGAATCTCAAGGTCCGTACGAAGCTGCTCAATCTGTCGAATCAGCCCGCGGAGTCCCAGATGGAGCGAATCACGTGACTGGATGAAGTCGCGACGATCCCGTTGGTAGTCGATCAGCGACTGGCGATAGTTGTTCCGTTCCAACAATCGAGTGAACGGCGCGTCAAATTCCAGTCCCAGCCGTAGATTTCCCGCAGAGCCGCGAAAACTGACGGGGTTGTTCCTCGCCGTTCGAATATCACCATCCGCGGTGACATTCAGTACCGACTGTAGAGCGTCGGCTTTAAACTGGATCAGCCGCCAGCTATCCACGAGCGCCGCCCGGCCATTCATGAAATCCATACGGTTGGCAAGCGCTATTCCGAAGGCATCCCGGGAGCTCAATTCGATTGTATCAACGGTCACCGCTTCGAGGCGAGCACGCGCCTGAACCAGGATGGAGCCCTGAACGAGGCGAAGCAGGTCGCCGAGCCAGACAACGTTTTTACTGACGGTGGCATCCTTTGTTTCCTCAGAGAGTCCGTCCCGAAGTGTCTTCAGTTCGGACTTGGCTTGCTCGAACTGCTGCTTCAACTCCGCCAATCCTTCACGAAGTTGTTCTCTGTCGCGTTGGAACAGTCTCCTTTCCACGTCGGTCATCGTTTGTTCGCGAGCCGGTACCGCCTCTTCCATGCGAGCGATGTCTGCCTGCACGTCGTTTAGCTGGCACCGAATCGGCTCGACAAGCTTGAAGGCATCTGTCAGAACCTGACGAATCGGTTCGACGCTCGCATCATCCGGCAGCTCGCCAACACGATCCTGCAACTCGGCAATTGAGTCCTGGATCGCGGTGGCCTCGCGAGCGACGAGTTGAAACTGGCGAATCAGACTGTCGTCCAGTGCGATGGGCAGGTCCGGGGGCAAACCGAGTGTGCCCGTCTTGTAGCGATCGAGAGAGAGTTCAAAACCATTGCGGGTTTGCAGCAAGTCGGCACGCTCGTTTTCAATACTCTGCCGAAACTGGTCAACTTGCACCAGGTCGATCACGCCGCCGTCCAAATGGGCTTCGAGTTGCGACAAAGTCCGGAGTTGAAGGCTGAGGCTGTCCTCGGTGTTGCGGATCTGCTGGAGTTGTTGCAGGAGGCCGATATAACCGCCGACCGTACCCTGACCGGGAAATCCCGCAATGACCGTACCGCCACCGCCCCGCTGCGGTCCGCCAACCCCCAGCTCGCCGATGGCGACTCGCGTATAGAAACCCTGGCGGTATTGATGGTAAGCACGCAGATTCGCAAGCAAAACGCGCTCGACAAACGTCAGTTGCTCTAACGCAACATCTCGCCCGGCACCGCGCAACAACGGCTGGATGAAGGAGAAATTGGCCAGCGAAGAGGCGAAGTTTGTGCCACTGCCGCCGAACTCGACCACGAACGAGTTGGCGAATCCGATCAGAAGCTCACCCGCGCTCGCAAATCGCTGTCGTGCCTGGAGCGCCGGATCCCCCGCGGATGAACGGCCCACGGTTAGTCGATCATCCCTCAACGATCCATCGTGGCTGTATCTGGCGTCATATCCGCCAAAGAACTGCGTATCCAGGCGGAATCGCTCCGTCGTGACGTCCAGGGCGGACAGATAGAGCGCCTCCAATTGGTTCTGGTGGGACGGCGAGTGTACGTAGGCGAGTTGGAGCGCGGAGTCGATGTTGAGTTTGACCGAGCCGTCCCCGCCCACTTCGACATATTCGGCGAGCGCCTCGCGCCATTCGGGATTCTCCAGCTCAACCCGATCACCGCTGTCATGCCAGTGCTCCCAGCCTTTCATCCCGGCTACCCGACGCATGTACTCGTGCGAGGCAGGATCGTCCGGGGGCATCGGAGGGCGATCCGGATCGCAGGGATCGAAGTACCGACTGCGAGGATCAATCTCGATGCCATAGTCAGCCGCGTGCCATCGCGGATCATCGTTTCGCTCGGCGATGACATCATACGCTTCTCGATCCGCTTGAAGTCGATGTCCCGTGCGCGAACACCCGCCGGCGGCGATAACGACGGATACCAGCAGAAAAGGCATCACCCACACCGGGAAAGCCTGGGGAGAAACGCGCATTGATAGGATTCTGATGATTCGAGTCAGGCAGCGTGCAGGTTCCACTTGGTTCCTCCTCGGTGATCGGCGGCAACAATGAACCGCCGCAATGCAGTCACGCGATTTCGTCAACGTACGCAGAATGTCCTGCTCTGAGATTGTCATCTTGAAAGTATAACGGTTGACGGATACGAATCCTGACATCTATTTAGATAAATCCTTGGTGTTTCCACTATATAGTCTTTTGAATCGGGATTTCCCGCTTGACTTAATAGACAGTGCTCCTGCGCGCCACGTTTTCTATAATATCATAATATGTGATTCAATGTCAACCCCTTTGACCGTCAACCCGGCTAACAATCCTGCCAGAAAGGCTCAAGAATGTACGAATTCGTTGAAAATTCAGCATCTTGGCGTGGTTGAGCATCGTGTTCTCATTCGCTAATGACCATTTCCTTCGATGTCTATAATCCCGTCTTTGATCATCTTTGCCACGCTGCGATAGTTGTATCCGGTATGCGCGCTGTTTCCCATCTGAGTAGCCACGCCTGTTTCTTTTGCTACTCTGGCTGCCACCCGCACTTCAGTAACATTCCGGCCCAGCGGCTTCTCGCAATAGACGTGTTTACCCCTCCTCATGGCCATGACGCTGGCGTGGATATGTACATGATCGGGCGTGGCGACCACAACCGCATCGATGTTCTTCTGCTCCTTGTCGAGCATCCTGCGGTAATCACTGTATTTCTTTGCCTCGGAGAACATCTTAAAAGCATCGGCCGCGTGTTTCGTGTCAACGTCGCAAACAGCAACAATGTTCTCGCTCATGACGTTCCTGACGTCATCAAACCCTTTGCCGCCAACACCGATACAGGCAATATTGAGTTTTTCACTCGGAGGCGTGTTGCCGGGACCGCCCAGCACGTGACGCGGAACAATCGTAAACGCAGCCACCGACACGGCAGCGCCGATAAACTCACGTCTGGCAGTTCTTGATTTGCAGTTTATCCTGTTTTTCTTCATATTCAGACTTCTTCTTAAGCGTAAACGTTCCTGGCGGATTCCCCGCCGTAGCGCCTCCCATAAAACCACGCCGAGACAATAATGGTGGTTGTGAGAAATTCATAAGTTCTACGGACAATCCCTTTATTGATCCCTAATTCACTTCTTTCTTCCTGAAGCTTCACGAAGAGCCTTGAGAAATCCCGGGTCGGCTTCCAAGCCCAGACTCTCTTGTTTGTGGATATTTTCCCACACTTTGTCGTATTCTTTTTTGATGAAGTAGATAACAGCACGTTCGCCGTAGGCAACGGCAAGTCGTGGATCTATTTCAATGGCTTTGTTCAAGTCTGAGATGGCCTGGTCAAATTCTCCTTTACCGAGGTACGCACGCCCCCGATAGAAATAGGCATTAGCAAACCTTGGATTTTTCTCAATGGCCCTCGTGAAATCTAAGATAGCACCGTCATGTTCGCCTTTCTCGAGACGGGCAATCCCCCGATTGTAATAGTCTTTGGCCTCCTTACAACCGTGCGCACCCACAACAACTATTATTCCAATCAAAGCAACTATTGTTACTGGGTGTTTAGTTTTCATTACTATCTCCTTTTCTAAAGCAGAAGTCATCCATAGCCGCTTTGATCTTCTTGCCATACGCGTCTCATAGATAACGTCAACACAACTCTTTCATAAAAATGTTTAAGGACCCAGTCACAGGTGCAACCGGGTCCTTAGTTTGTTGACACATTTACCGGGAGCGGGCACAACGAAACCCGCCGCCCTCATTGCTGGAATCGGCAGGGCTCCTGAGCCGACCGGCGGTGCGCAAGTGGCCCGGAATGTTTTTGTACCACGAGCCGCCACGGATCACCCTAAGTCCGCGCGCCTCGTTGAGCCAACTGTTGACCCACTCCCATGCATTGCCAGCCATGTCATGGACGCCGTAGGGACTGACTCCCGCCGGCTTTGATCCCACGGGCCACGGCCTGCGCTTGCCACACCCGCTATTGTCTCCATCATCCCACACAGCGTATTCACAAGTCGGTGCATCGTTGCCCCAGGGGAAATGCCTGCCATCCGTCCCCCGCGCCGCCTTCTCCCACTCCGCCTCAGTGGGCAATCGCTTCTGTGCCCACTGACAGTACGCCTCGGCGTCGTCATACGTTACGCCGACCACAGGCTGATCCGGCTGGTTGTAGTTGCTGTCGTTCCAGTAGAGCGGCGCAGATCTCCTCGGTTGCGCGCAGGTTACGCTGCGCCCACCAGACAACCGGATTCCACCAGAAACAGACACAAGCCAGCCACTCAAGCCATCGGACCAGGTAATCGCGCCGCCGTACATGCGCCAGTTCGTGCGCCAGAATCCATTGCGACTGCCGAGCATCCATTTGGTCAAGCAATGTCGTAGGAATGACAATTTGCACTTTTCCGCCGGTCCACCATACCATCGGTGAAATACGAGCGGACGTCGTGCAAATCATAGGGATTCTGCCAATCCCAAATCTGCTTGCCATCTTTTCTGCGGCAGTCTGCAATTCCAGCGGCGCAGCGTCAGATTCCGTCGCCAGTAGATGGCCAAATCGAAAGACTCTGACTACCGACCAGGCGAAGACAACGACGCTTCCCAACAGCCAGATGGGCGGTAACCAGACTCTTGCGTGATTCCATCCGCCGGAACCGAGCTTTGACCAAGAAGAAGCCTCAATATCGGGTTGGCGACCGTCAGAAATCAGCGGCCCGGCCCTTGAAAGGTCGTTGACTACTACGGCGGTTTCGCCCTGCGCCGGAATCGTGACAATGGGAATCGTCACAATTGGCGGCGTTACTAACTTGACAAAGACAAGAAGCCAGAGCATGTGAGCGAGCTGAGGACGCTTAGTTCTTGCCCCCACGACCATCGCTACGATTGCCAGGACAAGTGTCAAACACACATTACTCAGCCCCATCTGAAGAAAGTAATCAGTCATGCCTTGCCTCCCCCATCATCCTGTCCGTCAAGGATGGCCCGGATCCGGTTTATCTCGTCGCGGGAGATATTCTTGGCCTCGACGAGATGCGTAATCAGCGGCGCGAACGAGCCGGCCGTGAGCTTATCCGCGAGTGATTCCAATTGCTGGCCTGCGTAGGTCTGGCGAGAAATGGCAGCCGAGAACAAATGCACGAACAAACTGCGGTCGCGCTCGACGTATCCCTTATCCTCCAGACGCTGCAAGAGTCTCTGGACAGTTCCGTGCTGCGGCTTAGCCGCGTCAGGATAAAGTTGCTCCAGTATTTGGCGAGCAGTCAAGCGGTCGTTCTGCCAAAGCAGATCCATGACTGCCAATTCCGCGTTGGCCAAGGGTGGCTGTTTCATTTTGATGATCCTCAATATTCTAGTCAAATCACGATAACTTGTCGTAACTCTACGACAAGTTGTCGTAGTTATCCACACATAAAGACGGAAACCGCTGTTGGCTTATTGCATGAATGAGTCTGATTTCTTTCTTTGACTTGTTTGAAAACCGATTTAATCCACGTTGATTGAGCTCGTTCGGCCTTTCCACCGATGCGGCTGGGCGGTGGTAGATTGTCCGCCCGGACAATTCGCGGCTGCCGGCAAGGAAGCGAGCACCGCCCCGCCGGCCCGGACCCAAAAATCCCCGCAAGTCAGAAGACTCGATCTCAAATCATCCGTTGTGTTGCAGTTTTTCATAGAATGCCCCGAGCAATGACGCCAATAGCCTGCGCAGTCCTCAACCCACAACCTGCTCCAACTTTTTCTGCTCTGCGGCTGTCATGGGCTGGTTCTCTTTCACAACGGCGACGTTCGCCTTCAACTGGCCAGTATTTGCCACGCCGATCACGGCGACCGAGATAGGCAGACCCAGCGTATAGCGGATCAGCGAGCGGACGCCCACCTGAGCAGAAGTCTGATCGTGATAAGGGCGAAGAATGTTCTGATAGGGATTGCCGACGACAAGGCAGCCGTT
>DATKWR010000175.1:0-4016 GCA_035529475.1 Sedimentisphaerales bacterium
CTTCTCTACAGTTAATCCCATTCAATCTCTTGACCCCACGCAACCCTATTACAAAAAGCAGTTTCCTTCGGATAATTTAGAGAGTGTTTTCCTAGAAGGTGTTTTTACACAAAGTATAGAGAGTGCATTGACAATACCGGAGTGTCGCGAAGCAGGGACGTGCATAGACTTGCCGGGCATACAGCCGCAAATCGACGGGTTTGCCGGCAGTCGATTCGAGCCCTCAGCGGTCGTTGCCCTCTTTGGCGGTGGGAACGATTATTTTGCCTTTCTCGACCGAGTAGGCCTTAATTGTACAGGCGTTCCCGGTTTAACCGGGCCCTGTGACAGCCTAGAAACAACACCGACGCTACTCGACGTTCCTAAGGAGGTGGCCTACGTCACCAACGCTACCGAGACCAGTATCCGCAAGCTCGCTAAATACGGGGCGAAAACTGTGCTCGTGCCTAATATCCCCAATATTGGCGCTTTACCCGCATATAACGGCTCGCAGTGCATCGGTAGTGAGAAAAATAATTATGTCTGTACTCCTGAGGAGCGGCAGGCACTACAGGACCAAGCCAAAGTTGGCACCGCCCTTTCTGTCCAACATAACGCCGCTCTAAACGCGAAACTCGGCAAGCTTGCTAAGAATCTCGGCGTCAACATCTTCGTCGTCGATTTTGCAACGGCCGTCGATACTGTGATGGCCAATCCGGCACGTTTCGGCTTCACAAACACAGACCTTGCCTGCGTGCAGAAGCGCGTGAGCTATGCCCCAAAAATCTAACGCACTGGCTGTGGGCTGGCCAACGCCCCCCCCGTCATCCCTAGTACCCGGTACCGTATGCGCCAATCCGGACGAGTATTTGTTCTGGGACCAATTCCATCCGACCTCGGCCGCGCATCAGATCCTGGCCGAATACGCAGCTGATACCTTGCTGGCGCCGGAGACAATTGGAGCGCAGGCCAATTTAGCCTTAACCAACGGAGATAGCTTCCTGCGGCGCATGCAGGAGGCCATTTTGGGGACCGGCGGCTCAATCCGTGGCCAGTCCATGCCTTCGGGCTCGAAGTCATTAAGCGAACAAATGCCGGACCGGGGCCATGTATTCGTCAACGTTCGGGGCGTCGATGTTGATGGGAGTCCGACCACGAACGCATTTGGCTTCGATTCTCAGGTCACCCAAGTTTCGGGCGGCGTGGTCGTTCGGCCTTGGGATAACGTGAAGCTGGGGTTGATTGGCGGCATTGATGACGGCACCGCAGACCTCGACCAATACAGCAGCTCGGTTGATCTGACTTCCTATCATTTGGGCCTGGCGGCGGGATACGACAATGGCGCGCTTTTCGCCGGCGGCGGGGTTTCATTTTCTCAGGAGAATTATGACCTCTACCGGCAAACTTTTGTGCCGCAACTACAGTCTGCAGCCGATACCAGCGGAAATCCGTTCGGCGCATTCGGCTCTGCCGGCTATCGGTTCAACTTGGGCCGGATCACGGCCGGCCCATTGTTTGCTTTGCGATACACTGAAGTCGAAATCGACCAATATCGCGAAACTGGAGCCCCCGGCCTCGACATGATTGTGCAGTCGCAGCGAGCTGAGCAATTGATCGGCAGCGCCGGCATTGCAGCAGCGATAGAATTTACCATGCTCTCGACCACCGTCGTTCCTTATATCCATCTGGCGCTTGAGGGGGACTTATTGGGCGACGACCGCATCATCCGAACCGCCCTCGTGACGGTACCTGATGTCGGCCGCAGGCATCTGATTGAGAGCGAGGACGATGTGTACGGTCGGCTTGATGGAGGCATCAGCTTTGCGGTGGCGCCTGGCCTCACGGGCACGCTGAGCGGCGAAACAACGATCAGTCGTGATGCCGGGGACGAGCAAGCCATCATGGGCACGATCTCCGGCCGTTTCTGACATTGCCCATCGCGCCCGAGGCAAGGGGCGGTATAGTCTAACATTGCCACAGCGCAGCCACTCCGCTTGTGAAAGTGTCCAAGATCGTCGCCCGTTCGTGGGCTCAACTAACACTGCACCATGGCGTCTATGCACTAAAGCCAGTAGGTTAGCGCGTTCTGCACCGGGAATGCTGCTGAGCCGAGCAGGCGCTTTAATATTCAGCGCATTCGGAAGTCTTCTGGGAAAAAGCCTCCGTGAAGAGACTCGCGGCATTGGCAACATTCCTCATCGTATCGGTGGTGGCCACGGGTACGCACGCCGCTGAGTGCAAGACAGCAGCAGATGTTGCGAATGCTTTCGAAAACGGCACCGACTGCGTCGTCAACTCGTGCTTGTACGGTGTAATAACAGGATGGGATCCTGCTCCGACTCACCCATATCCCAAGGGATTTGCAAAAGCATGGCTCTCCGGTTACCGCACGATAGAAAGCCTGTTGCAGTTCAAGAAGGATATTGGGTTTCGGTGTGGTCTGACGGACCAGGCTCTGACGATGGCAGGGTTTCTTCACCCCTTCACAGGCGCCCCGTACAAGTTCCATGTCATCGACGGGTGTACCTTGGAAGAGAAGGGGTACGTCATAGGGATTCCGACGGTCGCCGAGTGGGTGAGGGAACTCAAGCAAAAATATAGAATTGAAGTTCCGTTGCCTGTTTTTAAAAAGCTTGCCGAGGCTGGAAAAGATTTTAAAGGCATTACGGGCTGCGAGGATCAGATAGACCCGATAAGGCGAAAACCCATAGATGCTATAGCGTGTGTTAGGGCAAAAGACTTTCCCCACCACGATGCTTGTTCTTGCTCACCAGAATTCATCGATGCATACGCGAAGCTGCATCATCTTAGCCCGTATAACACTGGACAGACTACCGAGACGTGTTTCAAAAAACTCCAGTCGTTGACGTTGACCGAACCCGTCGTTCGTGAGGCTCTTTGGGCATGTCAAGATGTGAACCCTTACAACGCATTCAACGGATTGGGTTTCGATGGAGTTCAGCTAACGTTGCCTGAGTTCATCGTTGACAATGTAAGCTTCCAACAGATGCCGCGCGAAGGCGTGACGCATCTGGATCTTCCAAACCCATGTCCGATATCTCCGCTCCCGCTGGCGCCGTCTGCCCCGGAGGGTGGCCGCACGCAAACATCCCCTGGATATTTGCGGGGCTGGGGTCGTTGATGCGGCCGCTTTCGAGACCCAATGTGCCGATGATAAAGAGTCCTAATGCCAATCGAAGACCCGCACGGCCGAGAAGCACCCCAGCAAGGAGATCGAAGCAGGCAAGCGGAAGGGCTACACGCCTCCACCGATGCCCAAAAAGTAGAGGCTAAAAGGATTCTGCGATTTCCGCTTTGGTTCGATGCTGTCGATAAACGTTTTTCGAGGCGCGAGTGAGCAACATTGATTCAAGATGGGAGTCGGACGCGCAACATCGATTCAAAAAACTCGACGCCAAGATTCGATTGTTGCCCACGGGCTGCTCCTCGCCGACTTTATCGACAGCATCGGTCATGAGCGGACTCAATGGCCTGTTCGCGTCCTGTCCGCTTTACTCCCGATTGTGTTGCAAAACTATTTTGAGTGGTCGACGCAATTTTGATTCAAGGACTCAATTAGCCGCGCAAGATTGATTCAAGAAGCAGGTCTTTTGGATTCGATTGTTGCGTACTCGACGCATGCCACCGACTTTTGCAACACAATCCTCCCAACAGCAGACATTCGTCAGTGCGCGTGGGATGTCCGAAAAGTGCCAATAACAGACCTCATGACTGCGCCGATTCTCTTTGCACATTCTCAACGGCAGACGACCAAGTTGGCAAGTCCGGGAAGAGTTGGCCAGGATGTAGAGGTCGAGCGCCCAACGCACCAATCAACGGACCTGCCTCAAGACAGCTTCGTCCGCCCTGCAAAGCGGTCCATGTCGGCACGGGCGCATTGGGCCAGGACATCCAGGACCACACGAACCCGGGCCAAGTCGGTAAGCTCGCGATGGACCAGTAACCAGACTTCCGGACCGACGAGCTCGAGTTCCGGCAGCAGGCGCACGAGACCAGCGTCTGCTTCGGCCATCAAG
>DATKWR010000176.1:0-2742 GCA_035529475.1 Sedimentisphaerales bacterium
TATTCAGCCAACTACGACCACCCAGGCGAGTTCTACGTGGGCTGCCAGACCAAATCCGAATCCACTGTCTATGCGATTCGAGTGATGCTCAAAGAGGTCGAGAAGATGCAGGAGGCGGAAGTCACCGACGAAGAGCTTGCCTTAGCCAAGGACAGTTTTCTCAACTCGTTCGTTTTCAACTTCGATGCGAAGGGCGAAGTTGTCAACCGGTTGATGACGTATGAATACTATGGCTATCCCGCTGATTTCCTGCAGAAGACCAAGCAGAACGTCGAGAAGGTGACCAAGGCGGACGTGCTGCGCGTCGCGCGAAAGCACTTGCAGCCCGACAAGGTGCAGATCTTAGCCGTGGGCCGGCCCGACGACTTCGATGAGCCTTTGTCCGCATTAGGCCCGGTCAGCGAAATCGACATCACGATTCCGCCGCCGAAGCAATAGCCGCAGCGGTCTGACTCCATCCGGCGCAAAAGAGGGGCCATTCCAAAGTGGTTTGAAATAGGCCCCTATTAGACTCTTCTTGCCGATCAACGGCTGTTCAAGGAATCACGTGCGGCAGTGACTTCTGGTTGAGGTCCAGCTCATCGGTAATCAAAATACAATCCAGAAACGTGCCGGCATCACGACGCGCGATTTCCAGCGTGTGCGTCCCGGGCGACAACGTGAATTTGACAACCTCGTTGCCGTGACTGTTGCTGTGGACCTCATCCCAGTGCCAGTTGTCTCCTTTGTCGATCACGTTAAACTTGATCCAGCCGGTGTTTCTATAGGTTCCCGGGGCGCAGGCGGCATCCGGGATCCGGACCCAGAACGAGTCAGCGCCTCCGATGACGATCACGTGAAGCAGGACTTTGTAGGTTCCCTCCGGAACGGTGAAGTTGTAGGTAGCAACACCATAGACGGGAGCGTCTTCAGTTTCGTCGCCGGAACCGCCATCCGTCCCGATGTACCGGCCGCCCGATGCCCGTGGATCATTGTAAGTCTGCATGGGCGCGGTGATACTGTCGGCCGCTTCCGCTTCAAACCATCTCTCTACGGGAGGCTCAGGAGCCAGGCGATACAGCCTGATGTCGTCGAAGAACACCATCCCGGAACCGCCGGCTCTCAGGTTCGCCTGGTCGCCAAAGCCGATGGCAAGCTTCGTGACGTTGGCCAGGTTCGCGCCGGACGATGCCAGGTCGATGTTCCACCGCGTCCATGCTCCCTTCGTTATGGCGGCCGGATCGCCGTCATAGACCACTCTGGAACCGTTGATCTTCACGTACATCTGCTCAACGGCATTGTTGGGATCGCCATAGAAGTTTAGTGATAATGCTTGAATGCCGTTCCGGGTCCAATCCTGTGCCGGGCTCATCGCCCGCTCCACCTGCGAATACTTGAAGCTGTTGTCGTAAAACAGCGGCATCGACTGGTTGCCGCCGTGAACGATCGTCGTCTCGACATAATGTTCACCGGCGTACCAGTTCGGATTCGGATACCCCACCGTCGAGCCGTTATCCGCGGTTCCGTACCCATCCGTCCACGTCGCCCATACCTCGCTGGGAGAATAGTCATTGTAATCTTCAAAATTGTCCACGATAAGATAATCAGGTGTCGTGAAGCTCCAGAGCTCGCCTTGAAGTGCGGAGCTTTGGGCTGCGTCGATCTCATTGACCCGCCAGAAGTACGTTTGGCCCAAATCGAGGGCCCCGGCATCATAACGGGCTTCGGTTACCGCACCCACATAAGCGACACCGCTTAACACGGCTTCTCTATCGCTGCCCAGGTACACGTCGTGCGTGGCGGCTTCTCTTCCGGCTCTCCAGCCGAGCACCAGGTCGGGCCCCTCCCCCGCCGCACCATCCGGCGGGTTGGGCTCTCTTGCACGCACAGGTATACGGAAGAAGCGGACCTCACTGAGACCATACTGCTTAAGCCAGCCTCCCCAGTTGCTGTTGGCGGTAAGCCTGACGTACTTTGCCGTTACTCCGCCAAGATCAACGGTGGTATTGTGCGCGCAGTCGGGCGTGCCGGGCGACTGGGCAAACTGATGAGTAGTCCCCAATGTCTTATAGTCGGCGCCGTCAACCGAGTACTCAATGGTAACATCTTTGAACCCATAGCCAATCGAGCTTTCCACGAGCTGATTCTGGTTCCAGACCCACATCTCGTGGAGTTTGTAAACCTTATCGAATTGATACTCAATCCAGGTCGGCTGCGGCCCCATAGAACCGCTCAGCCACATGTCCTCCATATTTGTCGAATGCAGGTCGTTGTCGTCCAGTCCGGAGCCGTCGATCGTCTTCTGAGGCCCCGTGCCGCTGCTCAGCGAGCTGGTAGCCGTGGCGGTGATAACCGAACCCGGGATTACATAGGCAAGAGGCTCTGCCGTGAATCGCCAGACGTCGCCTTTGTATATCGTAGAACTGGGTGGGCCGCCCACCTCGTCGATGCGCCAGTAGTACGTTTTCCCAAAATCAAGGGGCATGCCGACAGCGTACTGGTTGAGATCCTGGCGCCCCTTATAGACGCCGCCGGGGTCGGTCGTCGTAGCAGCCGTTGTCACGTCGTCAAGACTGGCTCCGAAATACACATCGTGCCTGACGGCCTCTGCCCCCGGCTTCCAGCTAAGAACTACACCCGCTACGGTATCCAACTGCCGGCCATCGGACGGATTCGGCTCGGCGGCCTTTACTCCCGACAGACCGGTAATCTCGCGCATCTCCTCTTCGGACAAGACCCTGTCGTAGATGCGAACATCATCAA
>DATKWR010000177.1:0-5577 GCA_035529475.1 Sedimentisphaerales bacterium
GACTCGATTGGGCCCCTGGATTTTGCAGGCACGGAAGTTTACTATGAACAGCCGATTAGTGGCCCGCCGAGTGTTGGCTCTCATGTGCTGGTGCAAATCGCGGACACCTGGCTGGATCCATGTCCCGATTGTCCGACTCCGCCGGATCTGCCTCCGCCCGTTGAGCCGCCCCAACATGCTCCGATAGCGGCTGATGATGATTACGTCATGGGCAAGGGCGATACCCTGCTGATTATCTACGCCGACGGTGTGCTGGGTAATGACTCTGATCCTGACGGCGACACTATCATCATTGTAGAATTAGGCGGCGATACGACCGAGCTCGGTACGTTCGTCCTGCAGGCTGATGGTGGTTTCCAGTACACCCCGCCTGCCCAAAAGAAATTTGACACCTACGACAGCGACGCAGAAGGCGATTATGCGTTGTTTATTGACAGCTTCGAGTATCATCTGCAGGATGAAGGCGGTTTGAACTCCAATTCGGCCACCGTCACCATCACGGCAAAGAATTATATCCCCGTGGCGAAGGCGGACAGCTACGATGTCGGTCACAATGTGAGTCTCGACCTTACGCAGCCCGGTTCGGCGGCGGGTGTTGTCGAAGGCGTTCTTCCCGGGAACGCAGATTACGATCCGGATCCCGGCGATACGCTCACAGCGGTTTTGGATGGTGATGGAACCACACCGCTGGGGGGCACTGTGACACTGAATTTGGATGGCTCTTTCGTCTATACGCCCCCGGAGAACAAGGTCGGTATTGACAGCTTTGAGTACTACGCCACCGATGGTTACAACAATTCGGGGTCCGTCACAGTTGAGATAGAGCTGACCAACACGGCCCCCGTGGCGCAGGCGGACAGCTATGATGTGGTCCACAACGTGAGCCTCTCTCCGGCGGTTGAGCAGGGTGTTGTCGAAGGCGCTCTTCCCGAGTACGCAGATTCCGATCCCGACGCCGGCGATACGCTCACGGCGGTCTTAGTGGACGGCGGAAGCACACTGCTGGGCGGAACGGTGACGTTGAATGACGACGGCTCTTTCACCTATACGCCGCCGGCCAACCAAGTGGGCACAGACAGTTTCTCTTACTACGTGAGCGATGATTATGGTGCAACGTCGGAACCCGTTCTGGTGACGATCAATTTGACCAATACTTTGCCGGTGGCTCAGCCTGACAGCTACAGTTTGGGTTTCGACACGTCGCTGTCTCCGGCGGCTGATCAGGGCATTATCGTGGGTGTTGTCCCGGCGGTCAACGGCGATTACGATCTGGACCCGGGCGACTCACTGACTCCGTATTTGCCCGGTGGTCTGACCACAGGGACGACCGCCCAGGGCGGGACGGTGACATTGAACGCCGACGGTTCCTTTACTTACACGCCGGCTGAAGGCTGGGCCGGCGCCGACAGCTTCACCTACTATGTCACCGACGGCTATGGCGATTCACAGCCCGTTCTGGTGACGATGCTGGTGGGTTCGGCACCCGCAGCACCCGTTGCGCCCTTCATGTCGGCCGCACCGGGTCTCGAAAGAGTGGAAATCGTAACCTCCGGATGCCCGGCTCTGATGGCCTGGACGGCTGCCGAGCTTGGAATCGACGAAGGAAGAATTCAGGTTCAGATAGCAAACGCGCTGGCTTCGGGCATGGGCATACAGCCCTGCGATGCCTGTGCGGGGCTCAAGCAGGCCGCTACAATCCTGCAGGATCCCGAAGGGACGCACATTGCAGCCCTTGGACAGGTCATCAATGAGCTTGCTTCGAGCACGGCGCCGCCGAGCGAGGAGCAGATGACGTCCATTGCGAACGCCATAGCGCAGAACGTGGGAGCCGGCAACCAATATGCTACCGCCGGAGAATACATCGATGCTCTGGCAAAGTATGTCGGCATCCTGAACGGTGAAATGGGCTTCTCCGCAGATGAGGCGATTCAGTTGGTCACGGACAAATACGTCGGGCCGCTGGGTGAGGGTCAGAACGCCGGCCTGGCCGCCTACGTTGCAGCCAGATTGGCCGCCCTGGGAGGTTCATAACAGTCAGGCTAAGCCTTCTTAATCTGTGAGTTTTGAGACTGCCGTCAGGGACTAACGTACGATCCCCACCCCTGACGGCAGCTTTTTTAGAAACCGCGATATTTTCATTCGATAGGTTCTTGCCGCCGGCGCATCGGCGTATTGCTCGCGACGCCCTGATTCGACACCGAACAAATGTGTGAGAGTACGAAGTGCCCCCTGTACCACGGCTTCTGAATAAGAGGCGGGGTCACACGCTAAGACGATTTCGGGCACAGATCCCGCCGGGGCCTCGCTGAGAATCCGTGAGAATCGCGGACGTCTGCCGACCTGCTTCTACTTTATCTCCGCGTGGTAATCCTGAAGGGACTTGATCTGTCCCGGTTTTTTGCGGAAAGCCGCTATGCCCTTTGCCGCCGCCGCGGCAGCGGCGACTGTGGTGACATAAGGTATCTTGTACTTGATGGCGGCCTTGCGGATATAGGAATCATCATGCTTGCTCTGTTTGCCGCTGGGGGTATTGATCAGAAGCTGTATTTCCCTGTTCTTTATACTGTCGAGAATATTCGGCCGGCCCTCGTGCATCTTGAGAATATGTTCCGATTCTATTCCGTGTTTGGCCAGAAGCCGGTGCGTGCCCTCCGTGGCCTTGATTCTGAAGCCGAGATTCTTCAGCTCCTTCGCCACCTGGACGGTAAAGACCTTGTCTGCGTCTGCAATGGTAATAAGAACGGTCCCCTCCGAAGGTAAAGGCAACTGTGTTGCCTCCTGCGATTTGTAGAAGGCGAGCCCGAACGAATCCGCCATGCCCATGACTTCACCCGTGGATCGCATCTCGGGGCCGAGCAGAGGATCGACCTCGGGGAACATATTGAAGGGAAACACGGCTTCCTTGACGCCGAAATGCGGGATAGACAGTCTCGTCAGCTTCATATCCGACAGGCGCTTGCCCAGCATAAGCTGTGTGGCGATACGAACCATTTGAATGCCGCACACCTTGGAAACCAGCGGGACGGTTCGCGAGGCCCGAGGATTGGCCTCAAGAATATAGACAACATCGCGGCAAATGGCATATTGGATATTCATCAGCCCGACGACTTTAAACTCGATCGCAATTCTTCGGTTATATTCGTAAATGGTCTTGAGGTGTTTCTCAGGAATGCTGACCGGCGGCAGTACGCACGCGGAATCGCCCGAGTGGATGCCCGCCAGCTCGATATGTTCCATGATCGCCGGCACGAAAGCATCCGTGCCGTCGGCGATGGCGTCCGCCTCCACCTCGATCGCATTTTCCAGAAACTTGTCGATCAGGATAGGTCTTTCAGGCGATACATCCGTTGCTCTTGCCACGTAATATTTCAGCATCTCCTCATCGTGAACGACTTCCATGGCGCGGCCCCCGAGGACGTATGAAGGTCTGACCATGAGGGGATAGCCGATTTCTTCTGCGATCTTCAGGGCCTCGTCAAGCGTGCTTGCCATACCGGATTCCGGCTGGGGGATATCGAGCTTTTTCATCAGCTTGCGGAAACGGTCCCGGTCTTCGGCCAGGTCGATCTTCTCCGGGGAGGTCCCCAGAATTTTCACACCCGCCTCTTCCAGCTCTGCGGCCAGGTTCAGCGGCGTTTGACCGCCGAACTGGACAATCACGCCCTCGGGCTTCTCCTTATTGTAAATGCTCAGTACATCTTCAACGGTGAGCGGCTCGAAGTACAGCTTATCGGAAGTATCGTAGTCCGTCGAGACGGTCTCGGGATTGCAGTTGACCATGATGGTCTCATAGCCTTCATCGCGAAGGGCGAACGCGGCATGAACGCAGCAATAGTCAAACTCGATCCCCTGGCCGATGCGATTGGGACCGCCGCCGAGCACCATGACCTTGCGTTTCTTGCTGACCTCCACCTTGTCGGGCGCGTTGTATGTGGAGAAATAGTAGGCGGCATTTTCCACACCGCTTACGGGAACCGGTTCCCACGCCTCGACGACGTTCATCGCGATCCGCCGGTCCCTGATTTGCTTTTCCGGGACGCCCAGGAGCTTGGCCAGATATCTGTCCGCGAATCCGTCCTTTTTTGCCCGGACCAGAAGATCGTCCGGCAGCTTCTTGCCCTTATACGTCAGGATTTTCTCTTCCAGCTCCACCAGCTCTTTCATCTGCTGGATAAACCAGGGTTTGATATAGGTCTTTTCGTAGAGCGCATCGACGCTGATGCCTTTGCGCAGGGCCTCGTACATGATGAACTGCCGTTCGCTCGTAGGTTCTCTGAGCAACTCCATCAGCTCATCCGCCGACTTCTTGTTGAAATCCTTGGCGAAGCCCAGCCCATAGCGGTTGATTTCAAGCGAGCGGATCGACTTCTGGAACGCCTCCTTATAGGTCTTGCCGATGCTCATCACCTCGCCGACGGCGCGCATCTGCGTGCCCAGCTTGTCTTCAATCCCTTTGAACTTCTCAAAGGCCCAGCGCGCGAACTTGACGACCACATAGTCGCCGGAGGGGGTGTATTTCTCCAGCGTGCCGTCGCGCCAGTAGGGAATCTCATCCATCGTCAGGCCGCCGGCCAGCATGGAGGAGACCATCGCGATGGGAAAGCCGGTTGCCTTGGAGGCGAGCGCCGACGAGCGCGACGTTCGCGGGTTGATCTCAATAACGACGACCCGGCCGGTCTTCGGGTCGTGAGCGAACTGAATGTTGGTTCCCCCGATGACGCCGATCGCTTCGACGATGTCGTAGGAGTATTTCTGGAGCTGCTTCTGCAGCTTCGGGTCTATCGTCAACATAGGGGCGGTGCAGTACGAATCGCCCGTATGGACGCCCATCGCATCGACGTTCTCGATGAAGCACACGGTGATCATCTGGTTCTTGGCGTCGCGCACGACCTCAAGCTCCAGCTCTTCCCACCCGAGCACGGATTCCTCGACGAGGACCTGCCCCACGAGACTTGCAGAGAGCCCTCTGCTGACGACCGTGCGAAACTCTTCGATGTTATAGACCAGCCCGCCGCCGGTGCCGCCCATGGTATAGGCGGGGCGGATAACGCAAGGCAAGCCGATCTTCTCGAGTACTCTCTCGGCTTCTTCGGGGCTGTTGGCAATCTCACTTCTGGGCATCGCGATGCCCAGTTCATTCATGGTGTTCTTGAAGGCCTGGCGGTCTTCCCCTCGTTCGATGGCGTCGGCCTTGACCCCGATGATTTGGACGCCGTACTTGTCCAGAATGCCTCGTCGCGATAGTTCCGAAGAAAGATTAAGGCCCGTCTGGCCGCCGAGGTTGGGCAGCAGGGCGTCGGGCCTTTCCTTGGCAATAATCTGCTCGACGGTCTTGACGTTGAGCGGCTCAATGTACGTCGCGTCGGCCATGCCCGGATCGGTCATGATCGTCGCCGGGTTGGAATTGACCAGCACGATCTTGTATCCCAGCTTGCGAAGGGCCTTGCACGCCTGCGTGCCTGAATAGTCAAACTCGCAGGCCTGGCCTATGATGATCGGGCCTGAGCCGATAATGAGTACCTTGTGGATATCAGAGCGTCTTGGCATTCCATTTTCCTCGTAAAATCCCGTTTTTGA
>DATKWR010000178.1:0-2949 GCA_035529475.1 Sedimentisphaerales bacterium
TCGGCGCCAATCACCGCCGGACACTTTTCGGGCGGCAGCTCCCGGTACTCTTTGTCCAGCAGCATCGCCTCCCACTGCGTGCCCCGAAAGCATATAGGCAATTCATGCTCGCGACAATAAGCAATCAAGGTGTCGTAGTAATCGTGAAATCGCTTTGCGTTCTTTTCCGAGCCGAGAGGATCGCCCTGGGGCCAACTGAACCAGGGCAGGATGTGACAGCCGCGATCCAGCAGCTCGACCTGATACTGCGGCGTCCAGCCCCGCCCCTGGCTACCCATGTTCCAATGGCTCACGAGCGGCAGTGGCCGGCCCGCCGGGCCATTGGGCGGCTGCATAGCCTCAGTGCAAATCTCGACGGCCGCCTGCTTAGCCGCCGGGCCGGGACCGGCAACGCCGGAGACGACTGAAGCCGCAAGGAATAACAGGCAAAAAACACTCGCTGCGAATCTTGGCTTGCTCATGGGATTTGCCCTCAACGATTAAGACGGTGATCACTTGCTAACGCGGATGGCTCGGCTGATAACCCAGTCTGCCAAAGGTCGCCTCCTGAAGCCTGTAGAGGTCCTGGAAGCCCTCGGGGGTCTGAGGCGTGTAGTTGCCGGGGTGATTCCGGTCCCTGTCCTTGCCCATCTTGACGGTATCGACGCCCTTCCACTTCCAGTATTCGCTGTGGCCGTCAGCGTAGGCGTAGGTCGTCCCGTCACCGTGCCGGGTCGTCGGATCGTCCCACCAAGCTTCCTGGACGTAGTGAACCGCATAGCTATACGAGGTGGCCCAGCCCTCGTCAACAAAAACGACCCTCTCGGCCGGGGCCGGGTTGTGGATCTGCGTCCTGTTTTTGACCCACAGCCAGATACCGTCCTGCTGCTTCGGCACCTGCCTGCCCCCTGCGTCGCTATACGTCCCGGCCGGCGGGTTGCCATTCATCGAATGCACGATGGCGTAGGCGAGCATCTCACCACGATAGCCGGTCGGGCAACTATAGAGCTTCGTGTTCTTGCAGTAAGGCCATAGCGCCCCGGCTTTGATCTGCTCTATTTGCTGGGCCTCCGGGAGCTGTCCCCCGGTTGCATAGTCCGGGGCCCAGCAGGTGCCGACCCAGGGGTCCTCATTCGGATGCCTCGCATCGTTAGCGCCTCCATTATAGCCTGCGGCGCCGTTGACGATATAACCATCGTTATCATCCGCGTACATGATCCAGACCAGTCCGAGCTGCTTGAGGTGGCTCAGGCAGACCGCCCGCTTGCCCTGTTCCCGTACCCGCTGAAGCGCCGGCATCAGGATCGCCATCAATATTGCAATAATGGCAATCACCACCAGCAATTCGATGAGCGTGAACCCTTTTGGCTTATCCATACAGATGAGAATACCATTCTTCGCGCCCGAATTCAAGACAAACCGCCGAGCACACGGGGGGCTCTCGCCCTGGCCTGTCAGACTCGTCCGACCTGTCTGACCTGTCCGACAGGCGTGGGCCTTGCCGTCCTGAGCGAAGCCGAAGGATCCCCCGTCAATCGAAATCGGCAGGCAGATTTGGATTGCGATAGTGCTCGAACATCCTGGCAATTTGAGAAGGCAGAATGCGCGAGATGGATAGTTCCGGAATGTTATCCTCGGCAAAGAAATCAACAGCCGTCGTTTCATAGCTGGTCTGCGCGGAACCGCCTGTGATTTCGCACAGAAAGAACAATTTGTAGATGTGGAACGGCGACGGCGGCGTATGGGGATGTTTGCTGCGGTCGTAAACCGCCAAAAGCCGGCGGGCCTGCGTTTCATAGCCGGACTCTTCGAGGATTTCACGTACGACACACTCGCTGGGCGACTGGCCAGGGTCGGCCCAGCCGCCCGGAAGGGTCCAGCCCCCGTCGATTCTCTCTTTGACCAGCAGAATCCTATCCTCGCGAAAGACAACGCCCCGGACATCGACTTTGGGCGTCGCATAGCCCTCCTCCCGAGCGAGAATCGCCAGGACCTTTTCCGTACTGAGGTCCGACTGTGCCGACATCATTTCAGCGGCAATCTCTCGCACTTTCTCGTACCGGTCAACGTCATAGGGATTCTCTGCGTACGTCAAGCCGTTCTGCGAGAGCGCCGCCAATTGTTTTGCCCATTTGAGCCAAACGGATTCCATGTATTTCATCCTTCGCGCGGATGCCCTGATCGAAATGGCGCTCGGTCCCGGCTACACGCAGTTGACTATTGACTATTGACTATTTGCATCGTGGACGGCGACTGCGCTGATGAACACGCCATTCATTAGTCAATCTTCATTAGTCAATGTTTAAGGTTTCTCGATGGCCCGCTCGCCCGCTTCGCCGGCGGTGGTGATATCCCGGCCTAAACCCTGGACCGTCTGGCAGCCCATCAGCGAGAATACCACAAGCGTCAAAGCAATAACCAGCGCCGCAAGGCGTCCCTTAGCGGAAAACACTCTTCTAACCATCTGTCAAACTCCTCGAGAAAACCATTTTCTTGACAGGATAACAGGATAATTCTGTAAATCCCGTCTAAAATCTTCCTTTTAGAACCAGAGCAGTGCACGCCCCTATTTGTATATCGGCAGAGCGAGTTGTTTCGTGTGAATTGGTGTTAATTCGTGGCCAATTCATAATCGTGTAAATCCTGTAAATCCTGTCTAAGAAACAACTTGCGGAATTTGCATTAGCCACAGAGGACTCAGAGCACACCGAGAAACAAATCGAAAATCGTAAATCGCAAATCGTAAATGACAGGGTCCCCTGTCTCCTGTCTCCTGTATTCTGTCTTTTCAGCTTTTTCCCAAAAATACGTAGTCACCACAATAGAAAGATATGGATTTTGTTGATACACTTATAACTTGAGAGTACCGAGTTTTGAGAATTAGATTCGAAGGGGGAAGGTGCGTGAAACTGTAGGTGATTTGTTCACAACAACCGATCATACAGTAGATTTTGTTGCACTTTACGATAG
>DATKWR010000179.1:0-3724 GCA_035529475.1 Sedimentisphaerales bacterium
TGCCTATCTGTGCATCGGTGTAGCTGACGCAGGCGTAGTAGCCGTGGACCAGCGTTCGGGCCATCTCGTCGGGCAAAGGTCCTTTCTTGGGAAGGCCGTGATAGGCCCGCAATTCACCCCAGGTGTGCAGAGCGGCGTCGGGGGCGCCCTTGGGACGGAAGGGATTGTCGGCCAGGTCGATTTCTTCCCGCTTGTACATGTCCCAGTATTTCTTCGGGGCATTGAAGGGCAAATGAGGCTTGAGAAAGCCCAGCGCCAGAAAGAAAGGCTCATCCATGTTCTTCAAACGTCGCAGGTCGGAAATCCCCTTGTCGGCAATCATGCCGTCGAAATAGGCGTTGTCCGGGACATCGGCGGCTTCGTAGGCGGGCCCGGCCTGACCGGGGTTGGACTGCGCGAGCTTTATGTTCTCCTCTCGAAGGTAGTTGCGCCATTCGCCTTTTGGCCGCCACGGCTCTTCGCTCCAGCCGTCTTTGCAGTCGGGTGCGTGGTGAAATACCTTGCCGTTCGATATTGTATGGTATCCGTTACTCCTGAAGTGTTTCGCAACGCTCAGGGCGCCGGGCAGGTCTTTTTCGGCCCAGGTGTCGAAGCCAAGGAACCGGTCCTTCGTTGGTCGAACACCAGTTAGAAGACTGGCTCGTGACGCCCCGCAGACGGGCACCTGGCAATACGAGCGCAGAAACGTCACGCCTTGCGAAGCCAGGCGGTCGATCTTGGGAGAGAGCATTTGTTTGTGGCCGTAGCAGCCGAGCTGCGGGCGCAGATCATCTACGGCGATGAAAAGAACGTTCGGCCTCTTCCTGCCGGCAGCCAGCAGACTTACCGGCATCCCCACCGCTGCTGCCCCAAGACCTACGGCCTTCAAGAAGTTCCGCCGCGTGTAGTAAGATGCAGTCATGTTTTCTCCTCGTTGCAAACGAGCTGATAGTTGACCATCGAATTTCTCTGTTGTCACAGAGTCAGATAATAGCAGAAATGCGTCCTTTACACCAGCCTTTTGCGAAGCTACTTTTCGATGCGCAGCCTGATGTTCTCGGCGGATCGGGTATGTCTGGCCATGGAGCCATTTTCTATCGCCGCGGCGATTTGCATGAACCTCGGCACCGTGTAATCGAAAAATTGCCGGTAACTTTCGCAGAAGTAGCTTTCCCTGATGCCCGCGTCGTTGCCCCACCGGGTTCTGTCTTTCAAGCAGCCGCCCCGGCAGATATCCAGATGCCTGCAAATGAGGCACTTGTCGCAAAGTCTCTCTTTATTTCTTGCAAAGGCTCGTTTCTTTCTGTCGCCGGCCAGCTTCTCAAGGGGCGTTTCAAGGATGTTGCCCAACCGCCACTGTGGCTCGACAAAGAACTCGCAGCAAAAGGCGCCGCCGGTATGCTCGATAACGACGAATCCAGCACACTGCTTGCTGTAGGTGCAGATCGTGTGCTTACCCATCACGTAGTGAGTCAGCAGCGAGTCAAACTCGCGGATGTTGAGCTTCGCAGGGCCGTAGCCGTACCACAGGTCGAACAGCGCGCATAGGAAATCGGCGTACTGCTTGGGCGTGATGGAAAACTCGACGGGCTTGCCAGTCGCCGGATCCGTCTCAACGCAGGGGATATACTGTATGAATGTCAACTCATTCTCAACCAGGAAATTGAACAGCTCTTGCGGATGCTCCACGTTCATGTTGTTCAGCAGGACCAGGGCGCTGAATTCGACCTGATGCCGCTTGCAGGTTTGGATGCCTCGCATGACTCGCTCGAAGGTGCCTGCGCCGGAATGGTCCACGCGGTATCGGTCGTGAAAGTGCTTTGGTCCATCGATGCTGATGCCTAAGAGAAACTTGTTGTCATGAAAGAATCGGCACCAGTTGTCGTCGAGCAGGACGCCGTTGGTTTGCAGGGTGTTGCTGACCTGCTGGCCCGACGTGCCATACTTCTTCTGTAATTCGACGGCCTTGGCGAAAAAATCGACGCCCATGAGCGTCGGCTCGCCCCCTTGCCATGCAAAGCCGACGATCGGGAAGGCCAGCCGCATATAATCCCTGACGAGCGTCTCAAGCACGAGGTCGCTCATCCGCTGCTGCCCCACCCCGACCGAAGCGTCCCTGCCCTTGTAAAAGCAGTACGCGCAATCGATATTGCAGTCCGACCCCGACGGTTTAATCAAAAGCGTAAAAGGCCGCATCAATTCTCAACCAACTTGTGTTTCTGTAGCCATTTCAACGCCCACTGCTCGGCCTGGTCGGGGGTCTGTAACGTGCCTTCGAGCTGGGCGGTGTACAACTCCTCGGCTAATTGGCCTAATGCGGGGCCTGGGACGGCGCCTAAGCGGATCAGGTCGTGGCCGTTGAGCAGGGGTTTGGGCTGCAACTCCACGTCACCCAAGGCATTAATTTGCTTGCGAAGGCTTATCAACGGCGCGATAGCTTTGCGACCGTCGCCTCTGGCTTTCTGAAGGGCTCTCTGAAACTCATAGAGGTCGCGGAAGTAGGGCTGGGCGAGAATCGTCTTGAGCTGGGCCAGAGACATTTGTTCGTTGAGCAGCCTGCCTCGGTTGTCTAAGAGAAACCTGATATGTTTGGTCTGGTTTCGGCTGAGCTTGAGGACCTCGCAGCTTTGCATCGCAAATCCGCTGTCACAACCTGTGAAGAGGCACGCCAAAGCCAGAGGAAAATCCACCTTCTTTCGCAACTGCTTCAGAACCGCGACGGCGCAGTCGGCCCGCTCGCCCGCCAAGCCGGGGAAGATGGCAGAAGCCAGGCCGCACTCGAAAAGCATCGATGCCCCCAGGGCGCGATTTGGATGGGCCAGAATGCCTTCTAATTCGATGGCGATTCGTTCGCCGCTTATCTTTGTGATCTTCTCCGCGTTGTCACGGACTGCGGCCCACGTCGCCGGCTCGATGGCAAAGCCAAGCTGCGTGGAGAACCGCACCGCCCGAAGCATTCGAAGATAATCCTCGCCGAAGCGTTCGGCGGGCTTGCCAATGGTCCGTATGGTCCGGCTGGCGAGATCCGCCTGTCCTCCGACGTAATCGACGACGTGTTCTTCCAGCGGGTCGTAGAACATTCCATTGATAGTGAAGTCCCTGCGGCTCGCATCTTCAGCCGCCCCGGCGAACCGGACCGAGCCGGGATGCCGGCCGTCATCGTAGTCGCTTTCGGTCCTGAACGTGGCCACCTCCACCTGCTGATTCTCCATCAGGACGATCACGACGCCGAACTGCGCGCCGACCTTCAACGTTCGCCTGAACAATCGCATCACATCCTGCGGCCGCGCTTCGGTAGCGACGTCGTAATCTTTGGCCCGCCGGCCCAACAGCATGTCGCGCACGCAGCCGCCGGCCAGCAAAGCCTGGAAGCCTTTACCCCTCAACCGCTCAATGATCTTTATTGCCGCCTGCCTGTTTGTCATTTTCCCGTGTGCTGCTTATCGTATGTGGTATGTCGCTTTCTGCTTTTGCCAGAATAGTCACGGCCATAGTGCCCCATTGGCGCCGTTCGGCGACCCGGAACTGGCCGTACTGATCCAATAATGACACGTCCCGGCTGGTCCGCACGATGACCATTCCATCATCAGTCACCTGCTCGCCGAGCACCTCCAGCAACCCGGCCAAAGGCGAATCAGAGTCGGCATTACAGGTGGTTGCGTATGGTGGATCAACAAAAACCAGCTCGCACTTCTCTTTGGCCATGCCCAGCGCAGTGCCGACTGTGAATGCGTTGGCTCTGACG
>DATKWR010000180.1:0-15951 GCA_035529475.1 Sedimentisphaerales bacterium
TAAGCAAGCGTGCAGACACACATACCTCGCATAGGATGCGCCACACCGCCATCTTGTTCTACCGAATCGCCGTTCCTCGAGCTATTCAGACATAACACCACAGGTTATTGTATTATACCTCACATCCGGTCGGCTTTCCACACAAAATCAGGAATTCGCGGCGTGGTTTGCGATGGCGATGTAGTCTTTGGCGGCGAGCTGTTCGGGGCGTTTTGTCGGCTCGATGCCGCACCGCTCGAAAATCTCAGGCCAATTGGCAATTCCTGCAAGTCTCTCCCGGGCCAGTTTGGTGCAGGCCAGGAGCGTCTTACGCCGGTGGCCCATAAAAAGATGCACCGTCTTGGTGAACAGCGCCATGTTGGCGATGCGGTCATATTTCTCCCGGCTGCGGACAAAGCCGACCATGGCCGAATCCACCTGCGGCGGCGGCCAAAAAACCGTTGGCTTCAGCGTTCTTATTATTTGCGAATCCCCTGTGGCGTGCAGGTAAATGCTCAAGGTGCCGTAGTCATGGGACGCCGGGCCGGCCGTCATTCGTTGGGCAACCTCTTTCTGGATAGTAACGTACATGCCGTCCGCGATTGTCGGGCCGGTGACCAGGTTTATCATCACAGGCGAGGCGATGTTGTAGGGCAGGTTGGCGACCAGCAGAAACCGGCCGGGGTATTCCTTGCGAGCGCGAGACAATGCGTTCAGGATGGTCCCGCTGAGCGTGTGCTTGCTTTCGAGGACGTCCGTGTTAATCAGCTCGACGTTTTCGATTTGTGCCAGCCGGCTTTGCGCAATGGCGCTGAGATTACGGTCAAACTCGACGGCGATTGTCCTGCCCGCTTTCTCGGCCAGGGCTTCGGTCAGGGACCCGGTCCCGCAGCCGACTTCGAGCACCACGTCGTCCCCGGTGATATTCGCCGATTCGACGAGCAGGCGCATCAGGTTCAGGTCGATAAGGAAATGCTGGCCGAGCCGTTTGTTTGGACAAACGCCCGCCGATGCAAGTAACTGCTCAATTTGCCGCTTTGTCTGCATCAGAATTTAGAATTCAGAATTGAGAATGTAGAATGCAGAATTCAGAGATGCTTCGTTTTCAGTCCCAAGTTTCTTTTCTCAATTCTAAACTCTCAATTCTAAACTCTTCTTGGTTTTGGCCATTCGTATTGCGGTGGTGAGGGCTGATTTCATGCTGGCCGGGTTGGCGATGTTCTTTCCGGCGATGTCGAAGGCCGTTCCGTGAGCGGGGGAGGTCCTGATGATGGGTATGCCGATTGTGACGTTGACCGCGTGCTCGAAATCGAGCATTTTCACCGGGATCATGCCCTGGTCGTGATACATGGCGACCACGCCGTCGAATTCGCCGTGGGCGGCCCGCAAAAAGAGCGTGTCGGCGCTGATCGGGCCCAGGCAATTTATTCCCTGCTCCTGTGCCAGCAGAATAGCAGGTGAGATGATGCGCTGCTCTTCGTCGCCGAACAGGCCGTTCTCGCCGGCGTGCGGATTCAGCGCAGCCACCCCGATCCTGGGATTCTCCATGTCGAAATATTGCTTGAGAGCTTCATTGAGCAAATCGATCGGCTCAAAGACACAGCCGATTGTGAACTTGTGCCTGACCTCGAACAGCGCCTCGTGAATGGTCGCCAGCGCCAGTTTCAGCGGCCCGGCGACAAACATCATCACCTTTCGAGGTGATTTACAGCGTGCGGCAAGCATTTCCGTGTGCCCCGGCCAGTTCGCGTCGGCCAGCTTCCAGCTTTGCTTGCTGATCGGCGCGGTCACGACCCCGTCGATAATGCCGGCTCGAGCCGCGTCGATGGCGTCCAGGCAAAACCGAATCGACGCCTCGCCCGCCATTTTGCTCGGGCCCCTGACCCAGGGGGGGACGGAATACTCATCGTAATCGGCAACAACGACTTTGTACGGACACTCCCGGCTGATCTTCTCGTGCTGGTGCCGGCCCCAGAACGGTTCGATCTCCGCAGCATCGGCGGCGTAGCAAAGCTGCTCGTTCATTCCGAAGATGACGAATTTTGCCGCCCGGCGGATTGCGGGGTCGGCCAGCGCTTTGACGATGACCTCCGGCCCAATGCCGCCGGCATCGCCCATCGTGACGCCGATGACCATTTGTTCCGTAATCGAATTGTTGCCATTCGTTCTGGTCATATTGAGTTCTGCAAAATCAAAGTCAGGCCCATTCAAAAACCTAACTGTCTAAGTCTTTCGGCTGTCAGAGGCTCGTTCTTTGGCAAAATATTCTCAAGCTGTTTTTTCACCGCCTTGACGATGATATCAGTTTCAATATTGGCACTATCGCCGATCTTCGCCTTGCCCAGCGTGGTTCTTTTGAGCGTCTCAGGGATCACAGAAACACTGAAACCGGTCCTGCTAATCCCCGCAATCGTAAGGGAGATTCCATCGACGGCGACTGAGCCTTTTGCGACCATCCCATCGAGCAGCTCGGCCCCGGCCGAAAACGCTATGTCGGCAAACTCGCTGCGCTTGTCGATGGCTTCTATCGTGGCGGTGCCGTCCACGTGGCCCTGGACAAAATGCCCCCCAAAACGGTCGGTTGCCTTTATCGCTCGCTCCAGATTGACTTGCGAGGAGGGCTTCAATTGGCCCAAGGTCGATTTAGTCCGTGTTTCAGCACTGAGATCGAAGCTTGCAAGACCGCTCTGAAGCCGGGCAATGGTCAGGCAGACCCCGCTTACAGCGATGCTCTCGCCGGTTCGGGCGTCCCCGGCGATCCCGCCCAGATCGACCATCAGCAGAAGCCCGCCCCCGCCGGAACGAACTGACTTTACCACGCCAATTGTCTCTATCAGCCCAGTGAACATTTGAAATTCAATGTTTACTATTGAAGAAAACGGTCTAAACGCTAAAATCAATTATAAATAATCCGGAATTGATAATCAATTGGTAACCGGGCGGACTATTTATGAACACCTTCTGGCTCAAAATCGCAGGCGCCGCAGTCGTCGTTGTGGGCGGCATCGTGCTGGTCAGTATGTATATGCCCTACTTCCAGCAAGAGCCGCAACCGCCCGAAAAAACCTTCTACGACCAGGCCGAGCAGGACAAGAAGAGATTTCTGGCCGAGCCCCAGGCTATGGATTCTTCGCAGCAGGAACCAGTTCCACAACAAGGCCCGGCAACCGAGGAACCTCAGGCCGCAGCCGAGCAGGTTCCAGCGACCGTCGAGCCGCCCAAACCCGCCGGGCCGCTGACCCTGTATTTCAAAGAGATCTCGGAGATCGATAGCATAGAGGCCGAGCGGTTGCTGAATGTGGCTGTCCCGGGCCGCAGCATTGGCCGACTGCCGATGACCGGGTTCAAG
This sequence comes from Sedimentisphaerales bacterium, assembly GCA_035529475.1. GTDB lineage: Bacteria > Planctomycetota > Phycisphaerae > Sedimentisphaerales > Anaerobacaceae. The sequence continues at coordinate 3,329 of DATKWR010000180.1, forward strand.
CTCATGGTGGATAGCTGCCGGCAGATCATTCAGAGATGGCCCGATAGCTGGTACGCGTTCAGGGCCAAGCAAATGCTGGTGGATATGCCCGAACGATACCGACGAAACTACAATATCACCGAAGAAGAATTGGACGTGAGCCGGTTTGCTCAGCCCAGACCCGGAACCAAGCCTTTCATAGTTGAGGAGTCTCGTTGAATGCCTACTACGATTGATACCGCGAATATCCCTGTGATTTCGATAACGGCGGATTGTTTGCCTGAAGCCTGGGAGAAGGCCGTTTTGGCCGTCTGGGACAAAGGTTTCGAGGTCAGGACCCAGTACGATAAGCCGCGCGATCCGCCCAGCAAGGACGCCACCGTGATGATCGCCGTCAGCGACCCGTTCCGCGAGCCGCGGATTCACAAAAACTTTCCTGGGGGCCCTGAGGAGCTTGAGTCGTATCGCCAGGAGGTGGTCAACGGGATTCACGACCACTGGATCGACCCTGCGGCGGGCAAGTGGACCTATACCTATCACGAGCGGCTGTTTTCCTACTGCCCGGTGGAAGAAATCCGGGACGCCAATTCGCCGAAGCCGTTCGGAAAGGTCAACCAGATTCAGTATATCATTGACTATCTCTCCCAGGCCGGTCACAGCCGAAGAGCGCAGGCCATTACCTGGATGCCGACCGCCGACCCGGCGACGGATGATCCGCCCTGCCTTCAGAGGATCTGGTGCCGGCTGCTGGCCAGCGAAGCGGGCGAGCTGGCGCTCAATATGAATACGCATTGGCGAAGCCGGGACCTCTACAAGGCGTGGTTTATGAACGTCTATGCCTTGACCGACCTTCAAAGGACCATCGCCGAGGGGATAGCCCGCAAACGAGGTGAGCCGGTGCGGATAGGCCGGTACGTTGATATCAGTGATTCGTTACATATCTACGGCAGCTATTTCGATGAGGTGGAGCCCGAGATAGAGAAGATGCGCCGCAGCCCGTTTACGGCGCGGGCATGGGACAGCGCCCACCCTGCCTTCGAGATGATGACGACGGAGGCAAGGGAGAAACTGGCACGGGACCCGGACTGGTACGCAAAACCAAAAGGATAAAGATAAGCTAAACTTCAATTCTGCAACTCTTGTATGAGGTGTAAAAGATGGCGTTTGTTGTAAATGGTGAAAAAATCGAAGATTCGGCGATACAACAGGAGGCCGAGCGTTTGCGGCCGCATTACCAGCGCGTGTTCGCCGACCAGGACCCCAAAGAGCGGGAAGTTCAGTTGCTCGACTGGTCCAAAGAGAATGTGATCGAGAGGGTCCTGATCAATCAGGAGGCCAGGCAGAACGGCGATAAGGTACCGCCCGACAAGGTGGAAGCCGCCCTGGCGAAACTCAAAGAGCAATACGCCGACCCGCAGCAGCTCTACAAAGACTTCAATGCTTCGGATGATGAGAAAATAAAAAGGGATATCGAGATGCAGATGGGGGTCGAGCAAAGGCTCAACGAGGTTTGCAGCAGTCTGCCGAAGCCCTCACAGGCGGCTATCAGCGAATACTACGAGCAAAACAAGGAGCAGTACAAAACGGGCGAGCGAGTCAGGGTGGCGCATATCGTCAAGTATGTGAACTGGCAGACGGACGAAGAAACCGCGTACCGGCAAATCAGCCAGGCGCACGCTGAATTGAAAAGCGGCGCGCCTTTCGAGAATGTGGTGGAAAAATATACCGATTGCGGCGACAACGGCGGCGACCTGGGCTTTGTCTCCAGGGGGCAGATGGTCGAGGAGTTTGAGGACGTCGTTTTCAATTTGGGCGACGGCGCGATCAGCGACGTTTTTCGCAGCCGGTTCGGTTTTCATATCGCCAAAGCCTATGGGAGGGAGCCGGCCGTCGTGCCCAGTCTTGAGGAAATGAAGGATCGGGTCACCGAAGCCGTCGGAGAGCAGATGCGTTCGGAGGCCATCGACAAGTTCATCGATGAGCTAAGGAGCAAGGCCACAATCGAAGAGACCTGATAACGTCCGCGATGAACACTTCGGCCAGCAGCGGCGCACGCCCTCCAATCAAGGGCTGAGTACGGATTGTGAATTCCTGTGGGCGGTGTTTCTTGCCTGTAGCCGCGTCAGTTCCCGAGCTTATCGCGCCGGGAAAAAAAGAGCGAAAAAATGGGCGTCTCGATTTGGCCCTCGATGGTTTCTATGCTACACTTTAAGTGTAACACGCAGAAAGGAGCTTATGTGGAGCAGTAGAAACGATGCTCTTACATGAGGTGAGAGCTTAGTACCAGACCTGAGGGGGGGTTGTATAAGTTTCTTTCCGAGTTGGCCTCTGCGTTCTCCACGCAGAGGCTTTTTTCGTGCGCCGAGCATGTTCGGCAACAGGACGGCGGGCTTTCTGTCGCCTCACACCTTCGCCCTGGGCAAGCCGGAATTTGGAAACAGCGCCTCAAAATCTGACAACTAAGTTCAAATTTCTTTTGACATACCATATATAGGCGTTACAATTCTTAGGGTGTTCTATATGTGGTGCTGACCAGATGAGATGCCCCTTTTGCAAGGAAGATTGTGACAAGGTCGTTGATTCGCGTTCGAGCGATGCCGGCAGAGTTATCAGGCGCCGGCGGCAGTGCCTGGCGTGCAAGAGGCGTTTCACCACGTATGAGAGAATCAGTGAAGGTTTCAAGCTCTACGTCGTGAAGAAGGATGATTCTCGCGTTCCGTATGACAGGGGTAAGATCGTCATCGGGCTGCAGAAGGCCTGTTACAAAAGACCCGTTTCGGCCGAACAGATTCAGCGAATTGCTGACAAGGCTGAGGAGATGATTTTCCGGAATTTCGACAAGGAAGTATCATCATCGTTTATCGGCGAAAGTGTGATGAAACAGTTACGCAGGGTGGACAAAATGGCGTACATTCGTTTTGCCAGTGTCTATCGCGACTTCAGGGACGCGGGTGAGCTGATTAGGGAAGTCAGCGAAGCGATCACTGAAGTCGAGCCGGGGTCCGAGCCGATGCTCTTCGAGCAGTAGCGGTGCTCCGGCGCGACAGGGAGGAACGAAACTTAGCAGGGAGGCAAAGGAAGCCGGTGCAAACACAGCTTAAAATCATCAAGGCCGATGGCACGGTCGAAGAGTATCTGCACACGAAAGTCATGGCGACCATCAATAACGCGCTCGGCGAGATTGGGCGTGCGGATGCCGACGTGGCGGAACAATTTGCCGAGGTCGTGACATATTTTCTCTATCACCAGCAGAGCGGTCGCAGTGTCACCAGCAGCGAAGTGCTTTCCATGATCAAGGTGGTTCTGGCAACGACCGGCTATGAGAAGGCCGCCGTGGCGCTCAGCGAACACCATTTCCAGCGAAAGCTCAAACGTTCGCGAGTCGAAGTCGTCTCGGTGGATATTCGCGAGCTGACCGATGCCGAGTTTCTTGTCGGGGCCGAAGGGCCTGCCTGCCGGTCCCGGTGGGACAAGTCCAGAATCGTCGAGGACCTCGTGGCCGAGCACGGCCTGTGCCGGCAGACCGCACGGATGATTTCCGCGATGGTCGAAGAAAAAATCTTCAATACGGGAATTACGCGGGTTCCGTCGAGCCTCATCAGGCAGCTTGTTCTCGGCGACGCCGCCGCCGTCCTGCACGCCCAGGAGCAGTTGCAGACCGTCTAAGCCAGAACATCGTCCAGCAAGGTGCGTGCTCGCTCGAAGGTTTTTTCGCCGGGTTCGTCGGGTTCGACGTCAATCCAGTGCACGTCTTGGAAGGTTTTGAACCACGTTCTCTGGCTCTTGGCCAATCGACGGGTGTTTTTCTTGATCAGCTCGGTTGTCTCGTCCAGGTCCATCCGTCCATTCAGGTACTCGATAATCTCAGCATAGCCGATGGCGCAGCGGGCTTGTTGACTGAGCGGTTTTTCCTCCTTCAGAAGGGCCTTGGCCTCATCGACAAGGCCGGCGGCCATCATTCTCCTGACCCGTTTGTTTATTCGGCCGGCCGCATCGGCTTTCTCCCTCCGCAGGCCGATGATCGTCCAATCGTGCTTTAGCTCCTGTGTTTGCCATTGTTTCTGGAGGCTTGAGATGGGCCGGCCCGTGGTCTGGTACACTTCGAGGGCCCGGACGATACGTCTTGTATCGTTGGGATTGATCCGGTCGGCGGCGGCGGGGTCGATTTGCGTCAGCTCGCGATGGAGTTCCGCCGGCCCTTCAGCCTCGGCACGCGCGTGCAGCCGGGCTCGCAGTTGTTCATCGGTGCCAGCTTCTTCAAAAAGGCCGTACAGCAGCGACTTGACGTACAAGGCGGTTCCGCCGACGGCGATGATGTTCTTCCCGCGGTTTTCTATCTGCCGGATGGCCCCCGAGGCGGCATCCAGAAACGCCGCCACGTTGAAAGACTCGCTCGGCTCGACCACGTCGATAACGTGGTAGTTGACGCGCTCGCGTACTTCCTTTGGCGGTTTGGCGGTGCCGATATCCATTCGGCGATAAACCTTCATGGAGTCGATGCTGACGATTTCAGCGTCCAAGTCCTGAGCCAGATCGAACGCCACTCGCCCTTTGCCGGAGGCGGTCACGCCGAGAATCAAAATCTTTTTTTGTTTGCTATTTGCCATCTGTGATTTACCATTTCCAATGATGGACAATCAGTGTGTGGTTGTCAATGGTGAGCAGTTAGGGTGCAGCCTGGCATGACAAGCCGTACTTCAACCGTGGATTTCGGCACGCAACTCCGCAGAAAAGCCCAGCGCGTGAACTATACGCTGCGGCGGATTCTGGAGTTGCCGCAGATGCCCGACGAGTTGAAGAAGCCGCTCAAATACACGCTCGACGCGCCGGGCAAACGAGTGCGACCGGCCCTGGTTCTGTGGTGCTGTGAGCTAATCAGCGGACAAGTCAATCATAACGCCGAAATCGCCTCCGCGGCCATCGAGCTGGTCCATACGTATTCGCTCGTTCACGATGATCTTCCCGCGATGGACAACGACGACTTCCGGCGGGGCCAGGCGACCTGCCACAAGGCGTTCGACGAGCAGACGGCCATTCTGACGGGGGATGCCCTGCTGACTTTGGCCTTCGAGGTCCTGGCCAAAGAGATTGACGCGCCTGACGTTGCCGTCAGACTCATTGCACAATTGGCTCAGGACGCCGGGGTCTCCGGGATGATCGCCGGACAGATGGCAGACCTCAAAGCTCAGCAGAGTACCGGCACCAAAGAGCTGGTCGAATATATCCACATCAACAAGACCGCCAAGATGTTTCGATGCGCCGCGGCCATGGGCGCGATTTGCGGCGGCGCGACGCAGAAACAGTTCGAGGGTCTGTGCGAATATGGTTTGCACATCGGCCTGGCGTTCCAGATTGCCGATGATATTCTCGATGTGACTGCATCGAGCGAGCAATTGGGCAAAACCGCCGGCAAGGACCTCAAGGCCGCCAAATGCACGTATCCGGCCGTCGTGGGATTGGAAAAGGCCAAAGCGTCCCAGAAGAAGCTGACTGCCGGGGCTGTTGCGGAACTGGAGCCGTTCGGGGATAAAGCCGAAACGCTGCGCCAATTCGCCCAGGCAATGCTGGAGCGGACGAAGTAGCGATTTTGCACCGACCCCGCGTTTGCATCGCGTCTAATCTGCGACAATCCTCCCTGGTTGCGGCTCGGCTGACGCAATCACCTCAGACTCTTCAGGCGGGATGACGGCAGCGTCGCGGTCACATGTGAGTCGGTCGTCTATCACTTTCAGCTCGGCCGCCTGCAGGAAAGATTGCTTCTGCTGCACGGTTCGTTGCTCCGGTCCCGGCGACGGATATGGGCGCCACGGCTCGACATGATAGAACAACAAGGCTCGACCATCGACGACTGCAACGCTCGGATGCCGGGCGACCGTGTTGTCGTGCATGCGATGCCCGGGTTCGGCCAAGATGCGGCCCTGGAGCTGCCAGTTCTCTGCGTCCCGTGAAACATAGACGGCCAATCCTTTGTGAGGGTCCGTCAGCATCCAGTACCTGTTCTGCCAGCAGAAAACGTAAGGTGCTTCCTGATAATCGAAGCCGCGCGCCTGGGCGGAAGCATTAAGGTCGCCGGGACATTTACCTCTCGGCTGCCACGATGTCAGGTCTTTGCTGACGGCCCACTGAATGCCGCCTCCTTTGCCTACACGATAGTACATGCGAAATTCGTCATCGACCGGTATCACCGTAGCGTCGATTGCATCATCCTGTAAAAGTCCCTGCGTCTCGGCCTTCCGCCAGCCGTTCAGCAGATCATCCATGGAGGCCTTGTAATGCACGATCCGCCCCGGGCCGCCCCACGGCGGATTGGCGTTGCCCTTGAAGGTCACAAACATGTGACAGACGTTGCCCTGGCGGATGATGCCGGGCGCCCAAAATGTGACCGGCATATCGGGCCGGCCCTGCACACCGTCGAACGAGCAATATCCGACGAACCGCCACGAACGAAGGTCCTTCGACGCCGCCACGCCGATGGGCGTTCCGACGTATGTGCCTTGTTCGCGCGTGGCCCGGCGGGCGGTGTAGAAGATCCACCATTCGTTTTGCCGGTCGTTCCGCACGATCTCCGGGTCGCACGAGCCGTGATAGTGCGGCTCCGCAAAAAGGGGCGAGGGAATTATTTTCTGGCCGGCAGGTTCCGAAGCAGCAACGAAGCAAGAAAGGATCGGAGCAAAGAGTACCCAATAGAATCGTGGCATTTGCAGAGTTCCTTCCAAAATCACAATGTTTCTGCCGGTCTGGCAAGGATTCCGGCGAGCAGACACGTCGAATTTAGCCCGGCCATAGAATGCAGTCAAGGAGAATTTGCGAGGCGGGTCCGTGTCGGCACGTCTTGGAAAAAACGCTCTGTTACTATTGAAAACTCTGCTTCTAATCGACCTGAAACAGAACAATGATCAGGGCTGCCTGCGCGTCGCGTTTGCGATGGTGATAATGCTGTTTTCGCGAGGTGCAGGCCGTCCTTTTTAGGGTTCGCAAACACGCGAATAAGACAGCGATTCCATTAAGGAAAAAATTGAGCCTATGCCGATACACATAAATGATATTCTGGGGACTGAATCATGATAATATGTGAACATGCGATCGCAGCGATGTGGTTTCTTTTCACCTTGTTGGGCAACTGGGCGAGAGCCACCAAACCAGGCAGGCTGACGCATCAGCCAACAGGGTGGGGGTATTTGCCAAGACAGATTCACTCCCCAATTCACATTCGGCCGCCGCCTCCGGGGGCCTGAGACTTACAGAAATCTCTTACTGCAAACACACGAACATTATGAACCAATGGGCCCTAAGCATGACGCTTACGGCCTTTTTTTGTTATGCCTTTGGAGCACAACCTACAGGAGCGCGTCTGTTCAGGCCAAATACGAGGCGATGGTTTTCCAAATGATCCTGCCGCCCTGCGTGACTTCATATTCGAGCAGAAGGTAGCCTGCGATGTGCCCGTCCTCGAAGTAGGCGAGCACCCATTTCTTCGTCAGAATCCATATTTTGCCGTCGTCGTAGAAATTCATGGTCCCGCCCAGCGTTCCTTTGTACGAAATCAACTCACGGTGCTGTTTCAAGTCTGCAATGATCTGGGCCACCGGGTTGTTCAAGCCTTTCTTTTTCATGGCCTGAATGTCCCTGGCAAAAAGCTCGAGGGCGGCGGTCGGTACCTCATGGACTTGGTCAAGCTGCTTGACAAGCTCCATGTTATCTCTTTCGAGTCGTTCGAGTTGATGCTTGTACCTCGAATTGTTGACAACCAAGACAGCCAGAGCCACGCTTGTAATAATCAACGCATATTGAAGAACAGGCTGGGAAGCGGTTCTCATTCTGCACCTCAGGGTCTTGTTCGTGAGAGGCTATCACCTGCAAACCGAAGGGTCAATTTTCCCCGCGAACGCTCAGAAGATCTCGATCCGTCGGGTTACTCTGCTTTCTCCGGCCGGGTTTGTTGCGATAAGGGTGTACGTCGTGGTCTTCAACGGAGTGACCGTCCTCGAACCCAGAGCGCCCACGGCGCCTATATCGGGCTCGATGCGTACGCGATCCGCATTGGAGACCCGCCAGCTTAAGGTGGAGCTCTGTCCTGCGTTTATCCGCGGGCGCGTGGTGGCGAAGCTGTGGATGGCGGGGTTCTCGATGGCTTGCATCCCGGATGCTTCCGCACTCGCATTTGCCGCGGCGAGCTGCTCCTGCAGCTCGCGGACCTTCTTTGTCTCCGCCCGCACCTGCGTTGTCAGCGTGGCCACTTGTTCCTGGGCTTTCTGTCCCTCGGCGGCAGCCGCATCGCGAGACTTGGCCATTGTATCGAGCTCTTGGCGCAACAGGCTTCGTACGGTGGCCAACTGTTCAGCCTCCAACTGCGCCACATCGCGCTGGTCCTTCATTTCGCTGAGCTGCCCCTGCAGCTCCTTAGTGCGCGGTTGGACGTCGGCGAGCTGTTGCTGCAAGCCGTCGCGCGTGCCGGTCAGCTCATTAACCTGCTTGGCCAGCGTGTCGCGGGCTTGGGTCAGGATTTCGATTCTGGCCTCAAGGTCTATTTGTTCGCTTCCGGCTTTCTCCAGGGCGGCTTTCACGCTCTTGATCTCGGCTTGCAGGCGATCCAGTTCGGCCTGTTGCGCCCGGTTCCTGCACCCCGTCAGGCCAAACGCCGACCCCAATGCCACCACGCATGTGAAGATCACAACCTTTTTCATCGTATCACCCCTTTCATTCCTTGTTAAAGTCCGTGCGCGCGATAGCTCGCAAAAGGACCTCGCACTTTTGGGCGAAAGGTTCCTACCGCAATTCCACAGACCTTCCGCCACCGCTCCACAAACTCTAATGTAAGGGGCATTCTACTGCGTCGCCGGCTCGTCCGCCAGCAGAAAAATCTTAAGCAAGGCTTCCTTGCCTGGCGGCATACCCCGCCGACAAGCCGGTTTTGCGACGGTGAAGCGGTTCCATTGCGACTGCGTGGGCGGGCAAGAAATTTCCTTTCGACAGTGCCGATTCAGGCAATAATATGATTGTCATCGGCGTCTATACGGGTTTGGATCCACATCGTGTGGGTTCTATTGTATCCAAAACTAATTTTGGAGTTTTTGTGATGAAGAAGGTATTGATTTGCAGCATTGCGGCGCTGGCCATTCTGCTGACCGGCGGCACGGCCGTAACCAAGGAAAGAGCCAAGAACAAAGAGGCAGACAAGCAGACGAAGAAAACCACAGAAAACAAGAAACTTTCGGAAGAGGAAAAGCAGTTTAGGGAGCAGCTCAAGGAAATGACGCCCGAGCAGAGGCGTGCCGCCCTGGCCAAGAAGGCTTTGGCAGAGGAGCTGGCCCCGTGGCAGGCGGTTCGCAAGATCGCGGCCGAGGAGAAGGCAACCAAGACGGTTGCGGCCATCGACAAGGTCATCGCCGACAGGCAGGAGCAGTTCAAGAAGAAGCTTGAGGCGATGAAGGCAGAAAAGCCCGCCCAGGCCGACAAAGCCAAGGCCGAAGGCACGCGCCGGGAAGGCCAGAAAACCGAACGTAAGAAAAAGGCCCAAAACTAGGAGTAAGCGTCCGGGAAGACTCAGTTTCACGGGGATAGAGGGTTGCACTCTCGCCCGGCTGGTGTGCGAGTTGGGCGAGGCGCCTTCTTTCTCTGCGCTGCGTGATATTCCACGGCACAGCCTCGCCTGGGTACTGCCTTACGTCATGCAGGACGACCGCTTCAAGTAGTGAACCGTGTTTTTCAGAGCACTTCGTCGGGTTCGTTGTTCGGTCGCTAATACTTATATCTCAACGAAGCTCCAAGAGCGTAGCCGGCCCCTGTTCCCTGAAGCTCGACACTCATGTCCATGTTCTTGCTGAGGTCAAGCTGGAGCCCGACGTACCCGCCCAAGATCGACTCCTGCTCCAGATCGGAGGTAACTTCTGAATCGGACCCGTCGATCGTGCCGTCCAGCTCAAGTTTGCCGCCGACGAAATGCAGAAAGGGGCCGCCGTAAACTGAAAGAGCGTCACCGATCTCGAGTGTCGGGCCGACTGCGATCTGGACTTCAATGAACTCAGCGTCTGTCGAGAGTGTTGCACTGTGACCGTTGATGGTGCTGGTTCTCTGGTCAAAATCGAATTCCGTCCAGCTCATCTGAGTCAACAGGCCCCAGCTTATATTCTCGTTCTTGCATAGGGTGAACTTAGCGCCGCCGCCGAGGAGAAAACACTCGTCGCTTTTTCCCAAGTAGCCGCCGATATTCTCCGCGTTGCCGCCTCTGTCCGGGTCGGCCTCGCCAACCCCCACCCGCAGGAAGATCTCGGAGCCGTCGCTCGTGCCCAAGCCGAGGTTTGCATAGGTCTTGCCGACCTTGAAGTTTTCCACCGTGTCGGTCAGGATGTCCAGGCTGGAGATTCCTTCGGCCTCAATATCCATTTCGCTCCATACGTACTCCACGCCGATACCGGCCCGGCCGAGACCCCTCTGCCCGGCCGTTGGAGGTCCCATCGGGTCAAAGGCAAACGCTGCCGAGTTACACAGACCGGCTACAGCAAACGCGATCGTCAAACAGAAGAGTTTCGTTTTCATGAGCAGCTCCTAAAAAAACTCCATGACAATATTTCTGGTTCGCTTCTTTGCTAATAGTACCCGAGGTCGTCCAATCCCGTCAATGTTTTTTGGAATGTTTTCTCATTAGGGATGGCTTGAAATGCATAGGCTAGCCCCCGACTTCCAGAGAGGCAAAGAGGGAAGCAGGGGCTCCGTCAGGGGCCGCAAGTGTGAAACTCGCGGCCCCGTCAAAGCTTGAATTGTTTTTGTGTGTGCTCTTTACAGCGTTCTGCGTCTTCGCAGCCAGCCAACCAGACCGACGCCGATGCCGCCCAAAAGAATCGCACCCGGAGCCGGGATGGGCTCGAAGTCGATTCGACCAACAGCAATCATGCCAGTTCCATCTTGAAAAGAAATCTCTTTTGTGAGTCCCAAGACACTCCATATACCATAGCCGGTAGTATATACCGTGGCGGTTGGATTGCCGTAAGTGTCGTAGGCGGTTCCTTCCAGCGTAATGCCATCGAGAGTTGCATAATAAGCCTCAAAATAAGATACAGGCTGAGTGAAGACTACTGTCATCACGTTGTCAGGTCCGCCTGTTGTTGTGATGCCTCGGTCGTCGGCACCGGCGCCAATAAGTCGAGTGTCAACGACATAGTAGGTCGTATCCTCAAAGGCAAGCCCGTACGGGTTGAAGTGCGCCGTGCCATCCAGCAGGGTCAGATTTGGCAGATCGACCTCGCTGAATTCGACGGTTATGCCTGCACTGGCCGGGGGGGTACTGGCAGCGAATATCAGTCCGACTATCGCACAAGTTGCCACAAATCTTCTCATACGATTCCTCCTTAGCAAACGTCACGCTGACTCCCTATCCGAAGGGCCTTGCGCACTGACCCTCCAGGTTGTACAGAGGTAAGACTGAGCGGACCACAAACCACGTGGCAGAGAAATGCGGATAGACAACAAACACGCCACCAGGCTCACCGAGCCAGGCGGTTTGCCACCTTACACCACTCCATCCGTTTTTGCCGCATTAGCTTACCCTGACTCCATTATTAACCTGATCACACATCAGGCTGTCGCCCAGGAACCGTGGATAAGTAATACGCTATGATACCACTATCCCTACAGGCCCAGCGGCACCACTTATCTATTTTTACCACACATCCAACGGCCATGTCAAGTAAATTCTCTAAATCCACCAATTTTTCTGAATTACGGCCAAACTCAATAGTTTGCGCCAGACGGGAGGTGCATCCGGAGGATGCAGAGGTTTGACGGCCCGCGCATCGCCGATGGCGGCAGTTCAGAGTGGTTCGCCAGGCAAAAACGTGGTTTTTCGCTTGAAAATTTCGTTTTTCTCTGTATCTTGGGAATCCAACGATGGATATTTTGAAGAACATTGTGGATATTTCGCCTTTCAACTGGCTTGAATTGCTCAGTGCGATGATAGCCGGTACCGTCGTGGGCCTTGAGAGGCAGTTGTCGGGAAAACCGATAGGGATCCGGACGAGCATTCTGATCTGCATCAGCACGTACGCCTTCACGACGTTCTGCGGTATCAACAACGAGCCGACCCTCGATCTGCGGATCATCGGTCAGATCATCACGGGTATAGGTTTTCTGGGGGCGGGCGTTATCCTGACGCGTGGCGGAATTGTCATCGGCGTCACGTCAGCGGCGTGTATATGGATACTCGCCGCCATCGGTATCACCATCGGAACCAATCATCCCGCCACCGGCATCAAGTTGTCTCTCCTGGCGGTGATTATCCTCACCGGAGTGGATACGGCCGAAAAGAGAATCAAATCCCTGCGCAAGGGTCTGCACGAAAAGTACAGCAAAGTACAGAATTGAGGGCTGCTTCACCCGGCCGGCCGGTTTTGCAGAGGCATCTCCGTTGTTTGACATGGCCGTATTCTTTGTTTACCATTGATTCTCACATTACCGGCAGGAACAAAGGCTGAACGATGGACGTCCCAGCGAAAACCTCGATGTTCGCAATGGCCGCTTTGCTGTTACTGGCAGGGTGTGGGGATATGCACACCGATTACTCCGGCCGGGGGCTTGCTTACGCCAGGAGAGGCGAGTTTGATCGGGCCATCTTAAGCTACGACAAGGCTATTGAACGAGACCCCTGGAAC
>DATKWR010000181.1:0-2822 GCA_035529475.1 Sedimentisphaerales bacterium
GGTACAGCGCAGCGGGCTTTGAGGGGCTGGGCGAGAACGAGCGTGACCGTCCGGTCGACCGGACGCGGCGGATTCATTTCGCCAACCTGCCGCCGAAGTGCACGATCCGGATATATTCGCTGGATGGCGACCTGGTGCGCATGCTTGACCACGACATGGACCCGTCGGATCCGCTGTCAAACCACGAAACGTGGGACCTGATCACTCGTAACACTCAGATGGTGGTATCGGGGCTGTACTACTGGACGATTGAGACGCCCGACGGCAAGTCGCAGGTGGGCAGTCTGGCCATTGTCATGTAGTGCGGCGGCCTGATAGGGCGAAGTCAAACGAGCTACAGCAGGCCGTTTTCGGGACAATCCGGAAACGGCCTTTACCGTAAAAGCCGGTTATCCGAGGCATCGGGGCGGCGGCCCGGCACGGGGACTCACCGACACGAGTTGATACGGCCGCACATTCCGGTGTTGTCTTTTTGCCCTCAATCCCCTTGCGGACAGAGGGCTTTTTCTGTAGACTATCTGGTTAGGGTTCGGGAACCGGCACTGACTCCGGCTCCCGGCGGAAAATTGTGTTTTGCGAGTCGACATCAGTGTTCGTCATTGAAGTATGAGATCCGGTCAAACTATAGAATGGTGAGAACTATGTTGATCAGAATGCTACCCCGGTTCCTGGTTGTTTTCTGCGTGATCACAATGGCGTCATCACTGGCCCTTGGCAGAGCAGCCGTCGATACCAGCCGGCCGGACGCGGGCCCGCTCGCACAGGATGGACCGGCCTACTGCATTGCCACCCACGACATTGGCAAGATGGCGCTTTCCGTCACCAACAAAGGGGTGTTCGGCGACGGGTTTACCGGCCAGACGGGGATTCAGGACTGTTTTACGGGTGAGCGAGTTCCCTCGCTGGACTATCCCAAAGGCTCCAACAACCGGTATCTGTTCGCCGGGTGTTTCTGGATCGGCGCCGTAATGGGCCGTGACACACTGGTGTCGGTCGGCGCTGACGGCTGGTCGAGCCAGCAGGAGTTCAACCCGGACCAACCTCCTTTCGGCGGCATGATTCTCCGTTCCACGATCGACCCGTCCAAGCCGGAATACGAGGACGCCGTGTCGGAACAGGACTATGTCGCCACGTACTTCGATACGTGCACTAACTGCGGCGGGGGCAACGAGTTGGATTACCTCGACAGCCGGCCCCATCGCCCGCTGAACGTCGAGGTCACTCAGCGCTCGTACGCCTGGTCGTATTCCTACGCCGAGGATTTCGTGCTGTTCGACTTCGAGATCAAGAACATCGGTGAAGACCGTCTGCGCAGCGTTTTTCTGGGATTCTACGTTGACGCTGACGTTTACTCGGAGGCGATCGGCTCAATCGGAGCGCAGGACGACATCTGCGGTTTTATCGACTCGCTGCCGGCTTTATACCTGCCCGATCAGTGCCCGGACAACGACGTCATCAACATAGCGTGGATTTCAGATAATAACGGCGACTTTAACCAGCCTCCGGGCATGGAAGTACCACACGTCACGGGGATGCGGATTGTCAGGGCACCGAAAGAGAACCTGGAGGTGTCGTTTAACTGGTGGATCAGCAATTCCAGCCCGGAGCTGGATTTTGGACCCCAGACGCGAGCCAAGTACAGGGATTTCGGGACCGGCGGCAGCGGAACTCCGGAAGGCGACAGAAACAAGTACTACTGCCTCAGCAACGGCGAATTCGACTACGACCAGATTTTCACGGCCACTATATCGCCGCTGGACCCGGTCTGGTTGCCGCCCAACCCGCAGGTTTCCGGAAATATCGCAGTCGGGATTGATACCCGCTATCTGCTCTCGTTCGGGCCGTTCGACATCGAATCAGGGCAGTCTTTGCCTCTGTCTTTCGCCTACGTAGCGGGCGAGGGCTTCCACAAGAGCCAGGACAATTTCAACAACCTGCCTGATAACCCGATCGCCTTTTACGATAACCTCTTCCTGGACGATCTCAGTGAGAACGCCACATGGGCGGAATGGATCTACGACAACCCGGGAGTCGACACCGACGGTGACGGCGATTCCGGCGTGTTCTATGTCTGCAATCTGGGCGGCGACTCGTCCTTTGTGGGCACCGAGACCACTATCGACACCTTTGGCGGCCTCATCGACACCACCATCGTGGACATCTGGGAGTACGAGAACGACACGGTAATACCTCGTCGAGGCGATGGGGTGCCGGACTTTCGGGGGGCCAATCCTCCGCCGGCGCCGCTGGTGCGCGTGGAGCCGCGGACCGGAGCGATAGTGGTACGCTGGAACGGATTACGTTCGGAGAGGGCCATAGACAACTTTTCAGGCGAACTCGACTTCGAGGGCTACCGGGTGTACCTGGCCCGTGACGAGCGGCGAGACAGCTACACAATGCTGCAATCGTTCGACTTTGAGAACTACAACCGGTGGCAGTGGGACGACTCGGCGGTGGTAGGCGAGGGACTGGGCGCTTTCGTCTTGCGGGTCAGCCCTTTCACGCTCGACGAGTTGCGCTGCCTGTACGCGCCGTTAGGCTGCGAGGACGAACTGTGGCATCCCGACCAACACCCCAGGAGCAGGCCGCTGGTAGTCGACACGGGAGCAGGGCCGCCGGCCATCTACTACTTTGAACCTCAGGATTTCAACCGCTCGGTGCTGGACAACTATCCGAACGCGCTGACGCGGA
Organism: Sedimentisphaerales bacterium; assembly: GCA_035529475.1. Lineage (GTDB taxonomy): Bacteria > Planctomycetota > Phycisphaerae > Sedimentisphaerales > Anaerobacaceae. The sequence continues at coordinate 2,692 of DATKWR010000181.1, forward strand.
TACGCAAGCGGGACACCACGGCCATCAAACCGACGGTGGAGTGGATTGAGGACCCGAGTACGATTCCGGACTCGCTTCGGGCCAGGGTGCTGGTCGACGACTCGCTGTTCTTGTACTACGAGTACCAGTTT
>DATKWR010000182.1:0-10624 GCA_035529475.1 Sedimentisphaerales bacterium
CCGTTGCACTTTGATCGTTGGAACCAGCGGACCGCCGACCTTCAACGTTGCCGGCTTATCGACGGCGACGGTCACCCAATCATAGCCGGAGACGCGCCGGCTGTACGTGTAGCCGCCTTTCAGGCGTGCCTGCTGCAATCGGTATTCTCCCAGAGGCAGCTCTAAAGTTTCCTCCGGCCGGGTAATCCGCTCCGTGTGGCCATCCTTTGCGAGCAGCTCGATGTAGTCCAAATGGTTCCCTTCGAGCTTCAACACGCCTGTGGGAGGATCCTGGGCGTTGCAGAGGCCAACCGCCATCCCCATACAGAATAGAACGAATACGAGCAATCTTGCGCATCTGCGCTTGCTGATCTGTAAATAGCCCATGGCTGACTCCCATCTATCTTAACGGCCCGCACACACACCATTATAGACGCAAGGGAGGCTTTTTCGTTACAAGAAAAACCCAAAAATCGCCCACTATTCTAACGATTTACGGCCGCCTAATCCCGGCAAATCACGATTTGGCGCGTTCCGGTTACTTTGCCGTATAGTTCCTGCGTGTCGTAGAGCACCTGGATGGTGAATGTCTCTTCGCTGCCGTTGAGTTTCAGGTCGGTCGGTACTCGCCACGAGTACCCGCAGGTGCCGTCTCAGCCAAAGGGCATAACGCCATCGGCGACTTGTTCGCCATTGGCTCGGGTGATGACAACCTTGGGATCGAGCGATGCAGCACGCTCGATGGTGTGTTTCCGGCCGTCGGGGGTGGTGAACTCTTTTTTCTCCTTTCGCGAAGTGTCGTCGAGGCCGCGAACCATGATATCCAGCTCGGGATCGATCAGTACGGCTCTGACCGTCAACTCTTCGCCCAGTTTGATACGCTTGTCTTTTGCCGGCGAAGCAAACAACACGTTCGGTTTGTTTGAAATGTCAAAGACGTATGGCCTATCCCGGCGAATCTTTATCCCATAGACGTCGGGGCGGGATCCCGGACCGCGAGGCTTGCCATCCGCGTGATAATTATTCGAAACGTCGATTCGCAGATGCCCAAGAGTCATGGTGAGGTAGGCCGGGAGGTAATCGCCCTCAGGCAACCGGCAACTCCTGATCGGCTTGCCGTCTCCAACGGCAACGGCAGTATTCTCAGAACGCAGCGAGCCCAGGATTGAGACTTCCTGTATATCACGTCCACCCGGTCCGACCTCGAACGTTCCCAATTCGCCATCGTAAGGCCGTACGAATAGCTTGTCGCCCAAAGGCGTGGTGGCAAAGCGATAATGCTCTCCGCCGATAGCATGTATTGAATTCAACTGGTCTGCTCCCGACCAGCGCGGTCGATCTTCCGGACCGCTTTGTGGGATCAACAGGAAAACGGCGCCAGGCTCGTCGAAGGGATGGCCTACAGAATAGTCGTATCCGAGCAGGGCGTAATACTTGACGCCGCCAATTTCGATTTCGCCTCTGCGTACCTTTGTGGGAAAGAAGGTCAACTGGGGAGATCTCTTATAAGCAATCAGTCGCGTCATAATCTCCAGCGCATGTTTGCCGGCGGAGCCAAAGTCAAAGGTCATCTCAAAGCTCTCGAAGCAGACCTGCAGTTCGGTGGACGAATTCTGCCTCAGTACGGCTTTGGGCGGGTCCTTCACAGGCATTAGCGGTTTCTCATCAGCCAGGTCGCCATCGCCGTTCCGGTCGAAGTAGAGCCGGTCGTATCCCGTTCCGGTCCCGACCGATTCGTCAATGGCCAGATGATAGTACATGCGGGGCGGGGATTGTCCTACGGGCTTCCCTGCGAAACTGATCATTCCATGGATGGGCTCGGCGGAGTTAAAATGTGGATACTGACCCGGCCGGCCTCGGCCAGCCTGATGATCGCGGAAGATTGTCTGGCCTCTGAGGAAATCCCGTGATATTTCGTCGTCCAGATCGAAGACGGAGACCTCCTCCATATCAAAGACGAGCTGATTTGTCTGTTCCTCGACGCTGACATTTTTCTTCGGGTCCTCCCGGCGAACCTCTTTTTTCTGATCGGTGCGGCTGGTTGGCTCAGTCTTCTCCTTGCAGCCGAACGCAAGCAACGTCACAAGCAGGCATACGCACGCGATGCCAATAATGGCAGAGGTTCTTGAAATGATTGTCCTTCCTCGCATAATCAGGCTCCTTTCTCGCAAAAACCCGACTCGCCGCACTTCTTCTCGATTGAATTGTTCGAAGGCTATACTATACAAGACGGCCGGAGAAGTCAAATGTTACGAAAAAAAAGGAATTGACAGCTATGTGCGAATGAATTAAATACCAGAAAGTGCAGGTGTGTGCTTTATTGTCGAATTGATTTTTGCGGGAGGCATTAGGCTATGAGAACCGTATGTGTTTGTACATTATTGGCAGCCCTGATGGTCGGCGGTTGTGCTACAGGCAAAGGGGAAGGCTACTCAAAAGCCGGTTTTAATTTCGCGACGCTCGATAAGGTCGCTGTCCTCGACGTCACCGGCGCCGTGCGGGGAGAGCCGGTCAAGAACCAGGTCGGAGACTTCTTTGCGATGGAGCTGATGAAGAAAGGCTACACCGCTGTGGAGCGCACGCAGGTCCAGAAGCTGCTCAAAGAGCAGGAGTTCCAGACCTCCGGCGTTACCAGCGACCAGGACGCCGCCAAGGCGGGCCATATCCTGAACGTCTCGGCTGTGATGCTCATCAATATCCCGACGTTCAAAGAAGAGATGGACATGACGGCGAAGATTGTGGACGTCCAGGATGGCACTATCCTGTGGCTTGGCAGCGGCTCGGGCACTACAGGCAAGACCTTCGCCACCTTCCTCGGAGCGGCTGCCGGCGCCGCGGCGGGTGCGGTTGTTGCCGGCGGCGACACGCGCGACAGAGTGGCCGGCGGCATCATAGGCGGAGTATTGGGCGGCGTCGCAGGCCAGGCATTGTCGCCGAAGCAGTCCGAGCAGGTACAGAAGATCATAAAGAAAGTATGCGAAACCATGCCCCCGCGAATGCCGGGACAGGGGTGACGGCCACGGCACTCTCCGACCAATTCTCAGTTGGGTGAATCAGAAATGGGAAGTCAGAGAGCTGGGGCCTATGCCATGTGAGTGAGCATAGTCCCCAGAGTGATGTAGCTGCCGCAATCGTTCTTTCCGCAACGACGTCAGCTTTTGTGCCGCGGTTTGTGGTTGGTGCGGCCCAAGACTTGGTTTTCCGACCCTCTAATGGCGCACGTTTAATGCAAATCCCTCGAATGCCGAACCTGTCAACTTGGCGTGATAAGGCCGATATCCGTGTCAAAATTGGCATTTTATCAGAGTCAGAATCCGTGCGCAACCTGTGGTGAATCGCATTTTTGGGTTACATAATCACTTGTCGCTAAAGCACTTATCGAAGATGAGTTGAAATAGCGTTCCTTGTCTGTCCAAGCTGGTACATTCTTTGCTACTTTGCCGTAAATTGCACGATGAAACAAAACAGAACGGATATGCGAAGTACGAAACTATTGTAAGTGCTGGATTGGCAAAGGATTAACGATTGAATCTCCCACAAGGCAGTAAATTTATGGAGGCAAGCAATTATGGCAGTCAAAGAATTGACATTTGAATCCGAGGCACGTTCCAAGCTGTTGGCCGGCGTGGAGAAACTCGCCGACGCAGTGAGGCCGACGCTTGGTCCGAGAGGTCGCAACGCGGTGATAGACAAGAGCTGGGGCGGCCCGACCGTCACCAAGGACGGTGTAACCGTTGCCGAGGAAATTGACCTTGTTGACAGGAATGAGAATCTCGGTGCGAAACTGGTCAAAGAAGCTGCAAGCAAGACCTCGAAAATCGCCGGCGACGGCACGACGACGGCTACGGTTCTGACAGAGGCGCTATTCAAAGAGGCCTACAAGAACCTCGCCGCCGGCGCCGATGCCATGGCGCTGAACCGTGGGATGCAGAAGGCCGCTCAGGTCGTGACTGAGAAGCTCAAATCGCTGGCAAAGCCCATTGGTGTCACCAAAGCCGACGACATCATCAACATCGCTTCGGTTTCCGCCAACAACGACGTGGAAATCGGTAAGATCATGGCGGACGCTTTCCAGCGAGTAGGCAAGGACGGCGTCATCACCGTAGAAGAGGGAAAGAGTTTTGAGACGACCGTTGAGTTCGTCGAAGGTATGCAGTTCGACCGCGGGTATCTTTCGCCCCATTTTGCGACTGACACGGAGCGCATGGTCTGCGAGCTGCAAAAACCGCTCATTTTCGTTTACGAGGAGAAAATCAGCAATGTTGCCAAGCTCGTACCGCTGCTTGAGAAAGCTGCAAAGGCCAGGAAGCCGCTGCTGATCATCGCCGAGGACGTCGAGAGCGAGGCACTGGCTACTCTGGTCGTCAACAAATTGAAGGGCATTCTGCAGGTCGCCGCCGTGAAAGCTCCCGGCTACGGCGACCGCAGAAAAGCGATGCTCCAGGACATAGCCGTGTTGACAGGGGCCGAGCCGATTTTCAAGGACCTCGGAATCGAGATGGAAAACATCAGCATGAAGCAACTCGGCCAGGCCAAGAAGGTGACCATCGACAATGATAATACCATCATCATCGAAGGAGCGGGCAGTCAGGACGCCATTAGCGGCAGGATCAAACAGATCAAGGATGAGATAGAAGTTACGACCAGTGACTATGACCGCGAAAAGCTCCAGGAACGGCTGGCCAAACTGACGGGTGGTGTAGCTCAAATCAATGTTGGAGCGGCCAGTGAAGCGGCAATGAAGGAAAAGAAGGCCCGCATTGAAGATGCTCTCCATGCTACCCGGGCGGCTATTGAAGAGGGCATTGTGCCCGGCGGCGGCGTGGCGTTGATTCGATGCATCGATGCCGTCAAGAAGCTGAAGCTCGAAGGCGATGAGCAAACAGGCGCCGACATTTTGGTCAAGGCCCTTTCAATGCCCTGTTACTATATCGCTCACAACGCCGGCGCGATTGCGAATCTCGTGGTCAGCAAAGTAGCGCAGGGCAAAAACGGCTTCGGCTACAACGCCGCCACGGACAAATACGAAGACCTGCTGCTGGCCGGCGTCATCGACCCGGCAAAGGTGACCCGCATCGCGCTGCAAAACGCCGTGAGTATCGCCGGCCTGCTCTTGACAACGGATTGTCTGGTGACGGAGAAGCCGAAAGAGAAGGAGGCGGCGGGGCCCGGCGGTCCCGGCGGACCGGGTGGCGGTTACGGCGACGACATGGGTATGATGTAAGCCGGTACAGGGAGGCACGAATATGAACGAGAACATGACCCGGCGGTGCGAGCATCACGGTGCGATCAGGCACCGAACCTACCTGGCGATAATCAGCGTAGTTCTGTGCATGCTGTGGATCGCTCATTCCCCTTCTGTTGCTGCGTCGGGTGCAAAGCACACCCCGAGCAAGGATGAGCGGATGAAATGGTGGCGTGAGGCTCGATTCGGAATGTTTATCCACTGGGGTCTCTACGCCGTGCCGGCGGGTGAATGGAAAGGCAAACAGATTCCGGGCATCGGCGAGTGGATCATGGAGAGAGCCGATATTCCCGTCTCTGAATACGAACAGCTCGCCAGGCAGTTTAATCCGGTCAAGTTCGACGCCGACGAGTGGGTGCGTATCGCCAAGAACGCCGGGATGAAGTACATCGTGATTACCAGCAAGCACCACGACGGGTTCTGCCTGTGGGATTCGAAGGTGACTGACTACGATATCGTTGATGCGGCGCCGTTCAAACGCGACGTGCTCGGGGAATTGTCCGGGGCCTGCAAGAAACAGGGCATCAGGCTTTGTTTCTACCACTCCATTATGGACTGGCACCATCCCGATGCCCAGTCGCCTTTCTACCCGAACTACAACGACAGCAAGCAATCGAATCCCAATTTCGCGCGCTATGCCGAAAACTACATGAAGCCGCAGCTCAAAGAGCTCATCACCAATTACGGCCCTCTGGGCGTATTGTGGTTCGACGGCGAATGGATAAAGGACTGGACCGAGCCGCAAGGCAAGGACCTGTACAATTATGTCCGGGACCTTCAGCCGGATATCCTCATCAACAACCGCGTCGGCAAGGGCCGGAAAGGAATGGAAGGCCTGAGCAAAGGCGACCAGGAATATGCCGGCGACTTCGGTACTCCCGAACAGCAGATTCCGGCCAAAGGTCTGCCCGGCGTGGACTGGGAATCCTGCATGACGATGAACGACACCTGGGGCTACAAGTCTTATGACCATAACTGGAAGTCGAACGAAGATTTGCTTCGCAAGCTGGCGGACATCGCCAGCAAAGGTGGCAATTTCCTGCTGAACGTCGGACCCACCCCTGAGGGCCTGATTCCCGGCCCCAGCGTCGAACGATTGGCCGCTATGGGTGAATGGATCAAGGTCAATGGCGAAAGCATCTATGGAACGACGGCCAGTCCGCTCGGCGAAGTCCCCTGGGGTCGCTGCACGGCCAAGCCCGGCAAGCTGTACCTGCACGTTTTCGACTGGCCCGCAAACGGCACGCTCGAAGTTCCCGGTCTCAAAGACCAGGTCGGGAAGGCGTACGTGCTGGCGGACAAGAAACGCGCCAAGCTGCCTGTGATGCGCCGCGGCGAAGACACCGTTGTGGTGACTGTACCGGAGAAGGCGCCCGATAGGATCAACACCGTTGTTGTGCTGGAAATAAAGAGCTAAGGATTAGTCAATCCGTGGAAACAAACATAGATAAGGAGTGAGTTATGAAGCTTAGACCTCTGGATGATAGAATTGTCATCAAACAATCGGAAGCGGAAGAGAAGACCGCCGGCGGGATCATTCTGCCGGACACCGCCAAGGAAAAGCCACAGATCGGGACGGTCGTAGCCACCGGACCCGGCAAGGTGCTCGACGATGGCACCCGGGGCAAAATGTCCGTGAAGGACAAGGACGAAGTGCTTTACGCAAAGTACATCGGAAGTGACGTCGAAATCGACGGCGAAGAATACGTCATCCTCAGAGAAAGCGACGTCCTCGGAATCGTGGAAAGGTGAAGATTACGTTGGATTCGGACCTGCGAGGGAAGGGCAAAACGGCAATAGGTAATTTGAGAAGAGGAAGTTAAAATGGCAAAACAATTGATGTTTAATGATACAGGGCGAGCCCAGCTCAAAGAGGGCTTGTTGCAGTTGGCCGAAGCGGTAAAAGTCACCCTCGGGCCGACCGGCAGGAACGTGATTTTGCACAAGAGCTGGGGCTCTCCGAAGGTGACAAAGGACGGTGTTTCGGTCAGCAAGGAAATCGAGCTGCCCGATCCATTCAAGAACATGGGCGCCAAGATGGTCAATGAGGTCGCCAGCAAGACATCCGACATTGTCGGTGACGGGACGACGACATCCATCGTTCTGGCCGAGGCGATCTATACCGAGGGCCTCAGACACGTGACGGCCGGCGCCAACCCAATGGCCATCCAGCGGGGAATCAGCAAAGCCGCTGAAGCCGCCGCGAAATATATCCGGGAGGCCAGTGTCCCCGTGAAGGGCCACGATGATATTGCAAAGGTGGCGACGATCAGCGCAAACAACGACGCCTATGTCGGTGAGAAGCTGGCTGAGGCGATGGACGCGGTCGGCCGGGAAGGTGTCATTGAGGTCGAAGAGGGTCAGGGGATGGAAACCGAGCTGGCCGTCGTCGAGGGGATGCAGTTCGACAAGGGGTATATTTCACCTTACTTCATGACGAATCCCGACACGCTCGAGGCGGTTCTGGAGGATGTTTACATCCTGCTGCACGAAAAGAAAGTATCGAACATTCGTGAGATTATCCCTCTGCTGGAGAAGATTGCACAGGTCGGTCGGCCGCTGCTGGTGGTCTCCGAAGATGTCGAGGGCGAGGCCCTGGCGGCGCTGGTGATCAACCGACTGCAAGGCGTGTTAAGAGTCTGTGCCGTCAAAGCTCCGGGATTTGGCGACCGCAGGAAAGCGATGCTGGCCGACATTGGGATATTGACCGGCGGACAGGTGATCACTGAAGACTTGGGCATCAAGCTGGAAAGCATTGAGTTGTCGCAGTTGGGCCAGGCCAAGAGAGTTGTCGTGGACAAGGAGAAGACGACGATCATTGAAGGCGCCGGCAAGAAGAAGGAGGTCGCCGCTCGATGCGATCAGATTCGCAATCAAATTGAAAAGACGACGAGCGATTACGATCGCGAGAAGTTGCAGGAGCGCCTGGCCAAACTCACCGGTGGAGTCGCCGTCATCAAAGCGGGCGCCGCAACTGAAACGGAGATGAAGGAACGCAAAGACCTCCTGGACGATGCGCTTCACGCCACAAGGGCTGCCGCCCAGGAAGGTGTCGTTGTCGGTGGCGGCATCATATTCCTGCGTGCAATCTCCGATGTCGAAAAGGCCAGGGCCAGAGCCAAAGGTGACGAAAAAATCGGCTTTAACATCGTCATGAACGCACTCAAAGCTCCCACGGCACAGATTGTGGAAAACTCTGGCGAAAAAGGTGATGTGATTGTTGCCGAGCTTCTCGAAAAGGGCAAGAACATCGGCTACGACGCCAACACCGGCCAGTTCGTGGATATGTTCAAAGCCGGGATCATCGACCCGGCGAAGGTTGCCCGAACCGCTCTTGAGATGGCTGCTTCGGTTGCAGGCCTGATGCTGACAACAAGCGTGCTGGTGACGGAACTGAAAGACAAAAAAGAAGAGCCAATAGCGGGTTCTGTGAGATAACAAGTTCTAAGTGCCTAAAGTGACCGCGAAGCTGTCATTCTGAGCGAAGCGAAGAATCTCCGATTCGTCGGCCAGATCCTTCGGCCCAATCTCAGGATGACACACATGTGCCGCTTTGGCCCACTTTTGAAGATCATGGCCAAACGGGATTACTATGAAGTCCTGGGCGTGAGCAAAGATGCTTCCGCCGATGAGATCAAGCGCGCCTATCGGCGCATGGCGATGAAGTATCATCCGGACAAGAACCCGGACGACAAGGAGGCCGAGGCCAAGTTCAAGGAATGCGCCGAAGCCTACGAAGTCCTGAGCGACCAGAGTAAGCGGCAGCGGTACGACCAGTTCGGGCACGAAGGCCTGCGCGGTTCCGGGATGCACGACTTCTCCCGAATGAACGTCGAAGACATCTTCAGCATGTTCGGCTTCGACGATTTCTTCAGCGGTATCTTCGGGGGGCGGGGCCGAAGGTCGAGCCGGCGGGCCGGGCCGACCCGAGGGTACGATCTGGAAACAGCCGTAGAGCTGACTCTCGAGGACATTGCCAAGGGAACCGAAAAGACCATCGAGTTTACGCGCCAGGATATATGCAGCGGCTGCGGCGGCAACGGCTGCGCCAAGGGAAGCTCGCCCGGGCGGTGTCCGGCCTGCGGGGGAACCGGGCAGGTGGCGCGAGGCGGCGGCTTCTTCCAGATGGTCTCGACCTGCGGACAATGCAGCGGCAGCGGCCAGATTATCACCCACCCCTGCAAGCAGTGCAGGGGGACCGGCAAAGTCCCGCGAAAGAGAACCGTAAGCGTCAAGATACCGCCTGGCGTTCACGAAGGGCAGGGCATACGAGTGGCCAACGAAGGCGAACCCGGAAGCGGCGGGGGGCCAAGAGGTGATCTCTACTGCTATGTCAGAGTCAAACCGCACGAATTCCTCCAGCGTGATGGAAATGACCTGATTGCGGTTGTTCCGATCAGTTTTACGCAGGCGGCTTTGGGGGCGACCATTGACGTACCCAGCATCGATGGAGCCAAGCAGTTGAGAGTGCCGGCCGGGACTCAGTACGGAGGCGTTTTCAGAATAAAAGGCCAGGGCTTGCCGGACGTCCGAACTCACCGAACCGGCGACCAGCTCGTGCAAATCACGATTGAGACGCCGACGAGGCTGAGTGTCGAACAGCAGGAATTGCTCAGAGAATTCGCGAAAACTGAAAACAAGCATGTTTCCCCCAAATCCGCAAGTTTCTTCGAGAAACTGAAGAGACATATTGGTAACCACTGATGAAACACAAGAACCAGGACAAGCCGGAAGAGAAAGATTCACGTGACACGGCCCACGACGAGGCCGAGGCCGGCAAAGGCGAGTTGGAAGAGCTTCGTGGCACAATAGAGGCGCTGCAGAAAGAAAAAGATGAGCTTCTTGGAAAACTCCAGCGTGTCAGCGCCGATTATGCGAATTTCCAGAAGCGGGTTCCCAGGCAAATCGCCGATACGATAGGCTACGAAAAGGAACGCATTATCAAGGCACTGCTGCCGGCCCTGGACAATTTTGAGCATACCCTGCAGAACGCGCACTCAGCGGAGAATGTGGATGTACTCGTCAAGGGTATCCGGATCATCTACGGCCAGTTACTTGACATCCTGAGATCGCACAACGTGGAGCAGATAGAAGCTTTGGGTCAGGAATTCGATCCGGCCGTGCACGAGGCAATGACGCAGCAGGCCAATCCCGAGAAACAGGACGGTGTTGTGCTGGAGGAGTTTCAGAAGGGATACAGACTGAACGGCCGGGTCATCCGGCCAAGCAGAGTGATCGTCAATAAATTGCCGGCACAAGAAGAAAACCGGCAACAGCAAACGGGGCCGACGGAACCGGCTGCGGATGAATGCGAGACAACGGATCAGGAGTAACCGACATGCCGACGTATGAATATGTGTGTCGAAAGTGCGAGCACCGCTTTGAACGGTTCCAGAGCAT
>DATKWR010000183.1:0-3391 GCA_035529475.1 Sedimentisphaerales bacterium
GCCTATCGCCAGCATCAGGACAACAGCAAACACCGCCAGCGGAACGGCAATACCTCGTTTTCTTGATTGTGAGGGCTTGTTCATATGTCTATCTCGATCTCATATTCATACGGTGGTTCTTTTGACCGTGCGCTACGGCCCGCGAAACCGTGCTGCTCATCGGCGGTCGCTCGTCGAATTCAGGTATCATTTGCGCACGCCGGTTACGTCGCGAAAGCTCCACACACGCCCGGCATTCGTTCCTTCGCAAGCCAACGGCAGCGAATGCACACTGAGCATCCTGCCGTTTTTCAAGTGCAAGATGCTGGAGGTTTCTTCATGAGTAACACAGGAAGCCTGCATCCTCGCAAAAAATGCCGGCAGCTCCTCTAAACATGAGCCAATATACTTGACCCATTTGTCATTATCCCGATCGCACGTCAACTCTTCGGGAATACCCCATATCTCCGCGAATCGTCTGTTCATACCGGTCGCCCGGCCCTTGTCGTCAACGACCAGAATACCGTCGCCGGTGGAGCTCACCTGACTGAAGTAGCTTTCTTCCTCTTCGCGCAGCCCGGCCTTGATGGCTTTCAGGATGTCCGTCTGAGTGATCACTCCGGCCAGAGTCTCAGCATCCATAACAACCAGACGCCGAATCCCCGTCCTCTCCAGCAACTTCCAGGCGCTCAGAACGGAGCAGTCGGAGTACACGGTGACCACCGGAGAAGACATCACGCGTTTCAATCTGGTGCGTGCCAGAGATCGTTTCAGCGCAACGACTCTTTTGAGAAAGTCGCGTTCCGTGAAGATTCCCGCAACGCTGTGTTTGTCCATCGCCACAACACAGGAAATATTCTCAGAAGCCATGAGCTGTGCCGCTTCTTCGACGCTCGCCGAGCTGGCTATCACGGCCACATCGGTGGTCATTATGTCTGTCACTTCTTTCGAGAGAGCATAGGAGGCCAGGACTCGAACCATATCCGTTTGTGTTACGATACCGACGGAACGCCCGTCCTCCAGAACCAATAGCCGCCTGATGTTCTCGGCTTCCATGAGGCTGCTGGCGTCCATCACTGACAGATCGGGGCAGACACAGCGGACGGGAGACGACATGATCTGCTCTACGTTCATCTTGCAGAAATCGCCGCCCTTGGCCACGCCCCTTTTCAGCATGTCCGCCTCTGTGACAATTCCTGATGGAGCTCCGTTGTCTGAAACAACCAGACAAGATACGCCTTTACTCGACATGATTTTTGCCGCCGAAACCACGGTGCTTCCCGGACGGACAGAAGCGATGTCTCTACTCATTATAGCCCCCACCTTCAGCCAGCTCCTGGGCCGAACGGCGAAAGTGCCGGGGCGGCTTTCTCCGGCAGGGCCCTCAGCCAATTCGCGGGGCAGTAATTGAACGGTCTCTCTTGCCATTGCGCTCCTTTTTTCCAGACTGTGCCAATCATTACGTTGACAACGTCCAAAGAAAGCGACGTCTCGAACCTCTATCGGATATCTGCCGTCTCTCAAGCTCTCGGCTTGCAGAAGACTTCATGGCAGATTCTTTGCTTCGCGTTCACAGCCTCCAGGCGGGTCCCTTTCGCCGGCATAGCGGTCCGAACGCGGCAGCAACGGCCCAATGCGTTAAACTAACTGAACCTCCCCAGTAGAATTCCCCAAATGCCTTTTCTCGTCCTGATGATCCCGGTCAAGCGATCGTATTGCAGATGACGCCCGCAATTCGGGCACTCAAAACGAACAACGCCGTTCTTTTCTTCCGCGAATATTTTGAAATCGGACCCGCGGGGGAAAAGCGTTCCTTCGTAGCCACATTCGCAGCACAGATGCACTTGCCTGAGTGTGTCCGCCTCGCGCCCTGCCGGACGTTCCTTTGCAGGCTGGTGCCGGCCTTCATGGGTATGTGCTTCTTTGACCGACTCTTCCGGCGGCAACTCGCAGGACTTGTCCGAAGACTCGACTGTCCGGCGAGTTCTCTGCGATGCTCTCTGCTGAACTTCGGCATTCTGAGTCTTTACCAGTAACCACTCGATCGACATACGAATCACCTCGCTTGCTGGCTGATGAGTTCAAATGGCTCATTTGTCGAGCCTGTCTTCGGAACTGTCACAATGGTGCGCTCTTCTGAAGCCGTATCCTTGCTCCGCGTTGTCTATATCGGCCGCCAGGGAAAAGCGTATAAGAAGATCGGTAATTGGAGGGCAAAAATACGTAGTACTACGTAGATGCTTGTCGAGACGGTAAAACAAAAATGCCTCCAGGTGAAATAATATCCGCCGTGGTGCGCGGAAAAGACGGCCGCTCATTGCAGAGTCTATTGCACTTAAGAACGCATTTACCTGCGGCTGCTGTCTGCTCATTCTTTTCTCACAACGCTAAAGACGGTATAATCGCAGAGCTTCAACGGCAGTTTTCATCGTGCCGCGGTTGTGGTTGAAAATGACACAGTAAAATTGATGGTATTGGAAATGGCGGCATGCACTATGAATAGACGCGATTTTCTCAAGAGCGCTTCGGCATACTGTGCCCTGTCACTGCCGTGCGGCGTTGATGCACAAAGCGCAGGAGTAAGCACCACCGATGCGCGGCGCCGGCCGAACATCCTCTGGATAAGCTGTGAAGATACCAGTCCCGATTTGGGCTGTTACGGCGACGACTATGCCGACACGCCGAACCTCGACCGTCTGGCGCGCGAAGGGTGTCGATATACGAACGCCTTTGCGCCCTATCCCGTGTGCGCGCCGACGCGGTCGTCAATCATCACCGCAATGTATCCAGGCACGATCGGCAGCATGCACATGCGAACCAGCGACAAAGGATACGAAGCCGTTCCCCCGCCTTACGTCAAGTGCTTCACGGAGTATCTGAGAGCGAACGGCTATTACTGCACGAATCGAAGCAAAACGGATTATCAATTCAAAGCCCCCTTCACGGCGTGGGATACTGGCCGGGATTGGACAGACTGCCCCGCCAATACGCCTTTTTTCTGCGTGATCAACCTGAACGTGAGTCACGAATCTCAGAACTGGCCCAAGAAGAATGAAACGCTGATTCACGACCCGGCAGCCGCGCCTTTACCCCCATACTACCCGGACACCCTCATCGTCCGGCAAAACGTGGCCAGGTATTACGACAACGTCACCAGGATGGACCGCCAGGCGGGAGAGATTCTGCAGAAGCTCGCCGACGATGGACTTTCGGATAGGACAATCGTATTTTTCTGGAGCGATCACGGGCGCGGACTTCCACGGTGCAAGCGCTGGTGCTACGATTCCGGGATTCACGTCCCCTTGATTGTTCGCCGGCCCGGCCGCATCAAGCCGGGTACGGTCTGCGACGATCTCATCAGCCTGGTCGATCTTGGGCCCACGGTTTTGAGCCTGGCGGGGATCGACGTTCC
>DATKWR010000184.1:0-2672 GCA_035529475.1 Sedimentisphaerales bacterium
GGTTCACGAGTTGGCCCGGCTGGATGTCGTTCTTCTTGACGTTGCCCCAGAAGTCCACGTGCTTCTCCTCCTGCGGCGGGGTCGTGACGGCCTTGGCCGCATCGGGGACGGCGAGTTTCGTGATGTTCAGGACCGGCTTGGCCTGGACCTCTTGAATCCACGTGTCCAGCAGCATGAAGCAGCCGCGCGCGGCCTTGGGTTGGACGTAATGCTCGAGCGCGATGCGCCCCAGTTCCAGCAGCGCCTCGCCGCTGTACGGACCGTAAGGGTTGGCCTGATTCCGAGAAGGTCGTCAGGGGGCGTCTAGACAGTCCTTGCCGGGCTTCTTCCCGACTTACCACCACTCTCTGGTCACGGCGCCCCGGCCTTGCCGCCAGGCTTCCCCTCCGGCTTGGGGACCAGCGGCGCGGGCGTTGTTGCCCCGGTCTTGCCGTCAGGCTTCGCCTCCGGCCTGTTATCCGGTTTGTTCTCCGGGATCAACTTGTCGAGCAGGAGGAGCGCCTTTTCGGCCAGAGGCGAGCCGGGATCCTCGACCGCCAGAACGCGCCGGGCATACTCAATCGCCTTGGCGAAGTCTGAACGCGCGGCCGACCAAATGGCCAACTGCAAGTTCGCCCGGGCGTAAAAGGGATCGATCTCAATGATGCGCTTCATCAAATCGATGCCCTCACCGCCCCCTAGCCTGATATACGCCATCCCCAATTCATATAGGATTGTCGGGTTCTTCGGGTAACGGACTTGTAACTCTTGCAGGTGCCGGATACCATCGGCAAACTGACCCGACAGTAACTGGGCTTTGGCGTAGCCGAGTGCGGCGTACTCGTCATCCTGCCGCTTGGTTTTCAGCGCCTCGAACAGCGCGTCGGCTGTCTGCATCTTCTCCGCGTGCAGGACGACGGCCAACCGGACTTTCTCCAGGCCTGGCTTGCCGTTCTTCTGGATACGCGCCTCGATCCGGCCGGCTAGAACACTTCCCGGCTCCGGCTGGTCGCTTTGGGTTGGCATCGTTTTACCCTCACCAGCAGCCCAGCAGGTCAGTCCAAGCCCCATAATACCCAGCACCGCGGCCCGTCGCCACAGCACACGTCCGTGTTTCGAGTTTTCCATAATGATGTCTCCTATCAGGCTTGCATCCCAAGTTATCATACCACGTGTGGCGGTATCCACTTACTCCAATTGCCCCAAGGCGTCCTCGACCATCAAGGCCATTATTGCCGTATTCGAGAGTGGCGTAAGACGGACCTTGCCGTTGCGGTCCACAAAGAACCCCACGTCATTGATGTAGAAAGTACCAAACATATCCAGCCAGGAACTCGCGTTGTCAACATTAGGTGGCTTGAATAGGGTCGTGTTGCCGCCCACTGCCGTCCGGACGTTTCGCAACGGATCGCCGGTCTTCATCTTGTCGCCCGCCTGGCCGCGCAGGTACTTTCCGGGAAAAACATACTCGTATGTGTGATACACGTGGAACGGGTCGGTGGCATCATTCGTGGCGTTCGTGATCAAAGTGTGTAACGTGGCCATCACCGCCTTGTTGCACGTTCGGTATTTCTCCCGATCAGAGACACCCGTGTAAGCGGTAGAACTATCGATGCCAAGAGACTTCTTTTGAGCCAGGAGCGCGTTTTCGAGAGCCGTTATCGCATTCGTGATGCTGGCCGGCAGTGCTGCACTGGATGCCATATGGAGGTGCGACATATCGTCGCTGCTAGACGCCTCCCATAGCTTTGGCACACGGGCCACCGTCCCCACGCCGCGAGCGGACGGGATGTCCAGAACACACAGGGGCGGGTCGAAGGGCGGGACATTGTCTTTATAGAGATCCTTGTTGCGCAGTCGTTCGACCTCCTGGGCCGTGTTCGGCCCGTCCTCGAGGCAGAACTTGATCGTGTTTACGACAGCGTTCTTAAAGTTGGCCGGCAGAGCGGCATGGTCTCCGTGAAGCGCCAGGTTATCTGGGCCGCGGCGGTTCATGTCGTTCAATGAGAAGTCCTTAACCACGTGCACCCGGTCCTGGCAGTCCGTAGTCGTGTCCTTGACGTAAATGATGTCGCCTTGCATCACGCTGTGGATCTGGAGCAGGTCATCCACCACTTTCATCTTGGGCGCAGCAGCATCGCCGTCGATGAGGATGACCCCTTGCTTCCACTGATCGCCGACCTTGTGGCACAGGATCTTGTCCGCGCCGAACTTGATCTCGCCGGCCGCCCCGTCCCACGCGACGTCCGCTATCGCCCCGTCGCCGCGTTTGTACCGTATCGCGGCGGCAGCGTTCGCCTCGCTGCTTTCGGCCGACCACTTGTACGGATCGACGTAGAGTGGCGGTAACTTCGCGAAGGTCCACTTCTTGTCGCCCTCTCCGCCGACGGTATTATCACCGGCGGGCATGTCAGTGATTTTGACGTACGCTTTCCGGATCTTCGCGGACCAATGCGGCGGCGTTCCTCCGGTACCGCCGGCAGGTGGGGCGAGGTTGCCTGAGCGTGTCCCCAAAAACTGGGCGCTGGTTTAAGGTGGAATCGTCTCCGGGTAGAATACGGCTGGACGGTCAGCCGGGGAGACGACAGGTGAGCGTGTCCCCAAAAACTGGGCGCTGGTTTAAGGTGGAATCGTCTCCGGGTAGAATACGGCTGGACGGTCAGCCGGGGAGACGACAGGATGGCAGGGAAACG
>DATKWR010000185.1:0-6230 GCA_035529475.1 Sedimentisphaerales bacterium
TCGTCCTTGATGGGGACGTGGTTGCTCTGCCATTCGCCGATGAGAATCTTGCCCGACGGCCGGGCGACGTCGGCGCTGCGCTGCGGGATCGACGGCTGCGGGTTCGAGTACGTATCGGCGGCGGTGCTCATCGCGTCGATCTGCTGCGGGCTGTGGTAGAACGCCATCGAATAGGCGTAGCTGGTGGACTCGAATTTGTCGCGCGCGGTGCGGTCCGCGGGGCAGTACAGCACGGAGGGGTTGTTCGCGTCGATGTGGCCGCCTAAGTAAGGCTCGACGAACCGCCGCCAGCCCCGACCCATCCACAGCCAGTAGGACGGGTCCGTCGAGACCGGGTCCTGCGCGCAGGGGTAGGTGTTCTCGTTGGCGTTGAGGTAGAAGTCCATGGCCAGGCCGATTTGCCTGACGCCGTGCGCGCAGCCGACGCGGGCCGCGATGGCTTTGGCCTTGCGCAGTGACGGCATCAGAATCGACAATAGCAGCGCGATAATGGCGATGACCACCAGCAGCTCGATAAGTGTAAAACCGCCGAGCACGCGGTTCGCGACAGCGGACCTGCGCGCACAGGCATCCTGAGCGCCAGCGAAGGAGCTCCCAGCGAGTACGCCCTTCGCGCACGTAAGAACCCGGTGGGGCAAGCCCCACCCTACAGCTTTCTCATCGAAGCCCGAAGTTGCGGGAAAGGACAGCCTGTTCATCAGGGGGCCTTTCGCCTGGCGTTTTCCATGAGGACTTCGTAGGAATAGCCCGAGCCGAAATCCTTGTTCAGGATAATTGTCCCCTCGAATGTCACCACGTCGCCGACGGAGGCGTCATCCTGGGTCGTGATTGTCAAATCGAAGGCCCCCGCGCCGCTGGTGCCATCCTGCAGGTGAATCCAGTTTCTATCCATGATGGCCCGATTGATCTTCGTGACCTGGCCCTTGATCGTGACGGTCTTGGCCGCGTAGGAATCTCGATTGGTGAAAAGCTCGCCGATGGTGATTCCGCCTTCGGCCGGCTCGATGGTGATTCCGCCTTCGGCCGGCTCGATGGAGATTTCCTTCTTCTCGATGGAAGGTTTCGCCTGGTGAGGCATTGCGGCGGATGGCTGGGTCACCGAGGCGGCAGACTCATCGCCGGCAAGCCTATCGACAAAATAGAGCGTCTCGAACGTCCTCTGCAAATCCTTGCTCTCGAAGTCCTTCATTTCGAGGCCGCCCACGAAGGAAACCGTCCGGCCCGGCTGCATTTCCCGCTTGGTGACGGCGAGCCATGAATCCGTATCGTTCTCTTTGACTCTCAAGTATGTATAGGCCGTAGCCTGGAGGACCTCCGCAACGACACCCGTGTGCAGATCGGCGATGATCTGTGGATGCGCCGAAGCCTGCGGCGGAGCCTGAACCGCCTGCTCCTGCGGCTGTTCCTCCTTCGGCTTGCACGAGAACAGGAACAAGGCCACCAAAATCGATATCGCCGTCAGCGTAAACTTCATGCTCTATCCTTCCGGAAATCTCAAATCATCGTCTTCAAGTACATACGAATATGCCCATTCTACCGTTCTGTCAATCTGCTCGCGACAGAAGGTGACTGATCGAGTCTCTCAAACGTTGTGCTATGGCTACACATTGCCGGCAAATCTGGATATCCGGTTCAAAATCTGGCAGAATTCCACCGATAGGATATTTTGACGGCAGGTATATCGAGTCAATTAGATCACGCTCATGCTCTTCGATATTGACTTTCATTCCCCCTTCAGCAAGGATCGTTACCAGCTCATTGATGCTGTGGGTCTTCTTCATCCTGGCCCCGGATTCCGCCAAAACAGCCTTGAGCATCTTTTCCACGGCTTGTTGTACATTTTGCAGACAGGGGTTATAAAGGTCGCTCTCCAAAAGGACCTTGGCCGACCGCAGGTTGTCATCGGCATATTTAAGCCACGTCTTCGTTTGCTCTTTCATAAATGACCTCGCCGCGATCAATTTCGTCCAGAAAAGTGTCACCCTGTACGCCCGCCTTTAAAGGTAAGATGTCCATAGGAATCATGCGGGCAATATCGCGCGTTTTTCTGCGATACTTCAGAGCCAGTGGAAGATATTTCTCGTCACTGTCTTGAAACACCGCCACATCAAGATCATGCGGATCGTTTGAATTCACGAAAGAGCCGAAGATAACAATCCGGCACACCTCCCTCTCGGTCTTGAGTGAGCTGACTAAACGCTGCTTCAAGAGTTGTTTCTGCTCTTCCGTAAACATACTTTGGCATTATCGTTTAATTCTCTCGTGCCATCAAGACCTATCTGTGAATCGGGCAACCACACAGGGTTGCCCCTACCGGATGACCGTAAAATGCACCGAGCAAGTCGTCATCGACAGGCTGCGAGCATCGAGAATCGAGTATCGAGCATCCTAATCTCTATCGTGCCAACTGGAAGTTTTCGTCGCCGACTAATTGGCGCATTTTGCGGCAGAACTCCAGGTCGGGGTTGACGCTCAGCTCTTTGTCGGCGGCGGCATAGACCCTGCCCTTGCCGGTGCGGACCGCCACATAGACGGGACTCTTGCCCTTGTGGTGCTGGCAGATGCTCTTGATCATCGCCACCTTTTCTTTGGTCACCTGTCCGGCGTCCAGCCCTATTTTGACCTTGGCCGCCAGTCGCTCGCGCACGCCTTCGAGTGCGATCAGCTCCTCGGCGATAACGTTCGGCTTCTCCCTTCGATAATCGGCCTTGCCCCTGACGAACACAATGGTATCGGGTGCAAGCATGTCACCATACCGGTTGAGCACTTCGGGGAACAGGACGACCTCGATCTGACCCTGCAAATCCTGCAACGTAAAGACGGCCATCTTCGAGCCGGCGTTGCGCCCCGTTTTGGTCAGGTTGTATCGAATCTTCGTGATCATCCCGCCCATGACGATTTGCTTTTCGCCGTTGGTCTCGGTCAGCTCCGAGCTGTTGTGCGTGGAGTAAACGTTGATGGTCTCGGCGTGATGGCTCAGCGGATTACTGGTGACGTAAAAGCCGAGCACCTCCTTTTCGTAGGCCAGCATCTGTGGCTCGGGCCACGGCGCAACGTCGGGCAGGCGCTTGTGGTCTTTGGAATAGTCGCTCTCGCCCGCCATCTGGCCGAAGAAATTCATCTGGCCCGCCTGCCTGTCGGATTGCAGGCTCGAACCATGCTGCATGGCGTTCTCCAGCCCGGCCATCATCTGGGCCCGGCCGCCGCCGAGCTTGTCGAACGCCCCGGCCTTGATGAGTGCTTCGAGCACCTGCTTGTTGGCGGCCCGAAGGTCCGCGTTCTCGCAGAAATGGAACAGGCTGCGAAACCTGCCGACCTGCTTGCGGGCGGCGATGATTTGCTCGACGGCTTTCTCGCCCACGCCCTTGACGGCGGCCAGGCCGAAACGAATCACACCCTCGTTCTTACCCCTCTCCGAATGTGGGGGCTGTGCTTTTTGTTCTGCATCCTCGGTCTTCTGCGCGTAGAGAGGCGTGAAATCGACGCCGCTTTCGTTGATATCGGGGGCCAGGACCTCGATGCCCATTTGGTTGGATTCGGCGATGTAATCGACGATCTTGTCGGTGTTGTCCATTTCATAGGTCAGCAGCGCCGCCATGAACTCGACGGGCCAGTGCGCCTTCATGTAGGCGGTCTGGTACGCGATAAAGGCGTAGCGGGTCGAGTGGCTTTTGTTGAAGCCGTAGCCGGCGAAACGCTCGATCAGCTCGAAAATATCCTCGGCTTGCTTGCTGCTGAGGCCCTTGTTTTGGCAGCCGGCGATGAAACGCTCGCGCTCCTTGGCGATGGTCTTGGCCTTCTTTTTGCTGATGGCCTTGATCAGCGCGTAGGCCTCGCGCAGTGGAATGTCACCGAGCCGGTTGCAGATTCGCATCACCTGCTCCTGGTAGGTCATGATGCCGTAGGTCTCTTCGAGCACTTCGGTCATGATCGGGTGGGGCAGGCTCCATTTGGCGCCGTGCTTGCGGTCGATGTAGTCGGGGATCAGGATCATCGGGCCGGGCCGGTAGAGCGCGTTGGCGGCGATCAAGTCTTCGATGCGGTCGGGCTTCATCTTCATCAGCAGGTTCTGCATCCCGCCGGACTCGAACTGGAACACGCCCTTGGTCCTGCCTTCGGTGAAAAGCTCGAAGACTTTCGCGTCGGTCAGATCGAGCTTCTCCAGATCGATCTCGACGGCGTGGACCTCCCTGACGAGCTGACACGCACGTTCGAGGACGCTGAGCGTCTTGAGACCCAGGAAGTCCATCTTGAGCAGACCGACCTTCTCGACCATCGGCCCCTCGAATTGCGTCACGATGTCCTCGGAGCCGGACGCTTTATAAATCGGCACGAAATTCGTCAACGGCTCGTCCGCGATGACCACACCCGCTGCGTGAACTGATGCGTGCCGGGCGAGCCCTTCGAGCTTGCGGCCGACGTCGATGACCCTTCGCGTATCTTCGTTCTGTTTGTAGGCCGCCTCCAGCTCGGGCTCGCTCTGGAGCGCCTTATCGAGCGTCATATCGAGCGAGAACGGCACGAGCTTGGCCAGCTTGTCCGCCTCGCTCAGCGGAACGCCGAGGACCCGGCAGATGTCGCGAATCACCGCGCGGGCCTTCATGGTCCCGAACGTGATGATCTGCGCGACGTGGCCGTACTTTTGGCGGACGTAATCGATGATCTCGGCCCGGTGCGCCTGGCAGATGTCGATGTCGATATCGGGCATCTCGTTGCGGTGCGGATCCATGAAGCGCTCGAAGAGCAAATCGTAGCGAATCGGGTCCACGTCGCACAGGCCCAGGCAGTATCCGACCAGCGTCCCGACGCCGCTGCCCCTGGCGCCGATGGGAATACCGCGCTGGTGGGCGTACTTGCAGAAGTCCCACACGATCAGGAAGTAGCTGGCGAAACCCTTCGATTCAATCACGTCCAGCTCCCGGTCGAGCCGGGCCTTGATCGGCTCGGTGATTTCGCCGTACCGTTCTTTCGCCCCCTCGTGGCACCGCTTAGTGAGAAAATCTTCGGGCGTCGAGCCATCGGGCGGTTCGAAGCGCGGCGCGTGCCGGGTTTTCAAATCGATCTCGACGTTGCACCGCTCGGCAATCGCCAGCGTATTGTCGCAGGCTTCGGGCAGTTCGGGGAAAAGCCGCCGCATCTCTTTGGCGCTCTTGAGATACACGTCCGCCGGATAAATCATCCGGTCGGGGTCGTCGGAGCGCTTTCCCGTGCTGATCGCGCAGAGGCAATTGTGCGCCTCGTGGTCGCTCTCTTCGAGAAAGTGCACGTCGTTGGTCGCCACTAAGCCGATCCCCATCTTCTTCGCCAGGTCAACCAGCCCCTCGACGACGTTCGGACCGTCCCCTTCGTGGCTTTGAATCTCGATGAAATAACGCTCATGCCCGAAGATTTTGAGATAACTCTCGACCGCCGAGCGCGCCGCTTTCGTATCGCCGGCCGCTATCGCCGCGGCGACTTCGCCCTTGATGCAGGCGGAGGTGCAGATAAGGCCCTCGTTCAGCTCGGCTAAGATTTCCTTGTCGATCCTGGGCCGATAGTAGAAGCCGTCGAGATAACCTGTGCTGGCTAATTTGAGCAGGTTCTGATAGCCCGCGTTGTTCTCGGCCAGAAGAATTAGGTGATAGGCGGCGTCGGAGATGCTGGTCTTGGTCCGGTCGAACCGGCTGGCCGGCGCGATGTACGCCTCGATACCGATGATCGGCTTGGTGTGCGCCGCGATGGCCTTGGTGTAGAACTCGATCGCGCCGAACATGTTGCCGTGGTCGGTGACGGCCACCGACTCCATGTTGAGCTTCTTGCATTGCCTCAGCAGATTATCGAGCGATATCGCGCCATCCAGCAGTGAATACATGCTGTGCAAATGAAGATGCGTAAATCCTTTACCTGACATAACTTGGGCCATCCTTCCTAATCGCAATCACTCCGGTATCATAGGCGCATTCGCAACCGCTGTCAATCGAAATACACACAAACAAGCAGTTGACTCACAGCAACTTTTCCTTTGCAGCGGTCGGCCCTGCCGTATATCATCCAACCTTAGATGAATCAGCGGTCGGCGTTCCACCTGGACTGCACGCCCCTCATTCCGGCGTGCGGATTCGAGTGCAGCAAGTGCATCGACGAGATGAAGTCCGTCTTTGCAGAAACCGAGGGTGTCAGCAAATTCTACATGGAAGGCAACGGCGTCACCCTGTTTCACGACCCGGACGTGATCTCAATAGAACAACTGC
>DATKWR010000186.1:0-2098 GCA_035529475.1 Sedimentisphaerales bacterium
CTTCAAACGAAAGACTTAACCCGAGGTATTTGCAGAATCTTCTTGACGGTCGGTTACTCTGCGGGTATACTAGGCTGTTGCATGAATGCGTACCGGTGCATAGTCTATAGGAGGATGCAATGACGATTACCGCCACTCAGCGAGCCCAGCGGCAACAGTTCCTGGGGTCCAGCGATCTGCCGGTCATTATGGGGGTCTCCCCGTTTTCCCGCACGCCAGCCGACATCTACTGGAGCAAAGTGGGGCCTCTGGAAGAGGAATCGCCTACCGAGGCGATGCAAAAGGGTAACTACCTGGAGGAAACGTTGATCCGATTCGCCGCCGATCAACTCGGTCAGGAGGTGTTGCACGAGAGAGAGGAAGACCTATATTTTGTGGCCCAGTCGGGGCCTGGGAAAGGGTTGTTCGCGGCCAACCTGGACGGTCTGACGGCGGACCGCAAAACGGATGTCGAGTGCAAATACTGCAACGCGTCATATGCGGAGGGCTATGGCGATGAGGGGACAGACCAGATACCCGATCACGTGTTGATCCAGGTCCAGCACCAGTTATACTGTGCCAACCTGGGCGAAGCGTGGGTAGCTGCGGCGCTGAGCGGGTTCAGTCTGGACATGCGCATGTATCACGTTCCCCGCGACGACGAGTTGATCGAGACTATTTCTACCTTCGGCGCACAGTGGTGGCGGAAGCATGTCGAAGCCAAGGTGCCGCCAGAGGGAGGCGAGGTGCCGCCGATGGGTATTCTCAAGGCCATATCGCGGCGCAATGGCGTGACGGTGGAGTTGCCCGACGAGGTCCTGGAGATTGTCGAGGAACGGGAGTTGGTTAAAGCCCAACTCAAGGAATTGGAGGCTGTGAGCGCGGGTATACAACGGACGTTGATCCATGCGTTGGGTGACGCGGAAATCGGTACCCTGCCGGATGGCCGTAAGATCACTTATCATCAATATTCCCGCAAGGGCTTCGATCAGAAGCGCCTGCTGTTGGATCATCCCGAGCTGTCCGCAGAATACACGGGGAAGAGCTACTACCGAACTCTGTACGTCAAGTAGAAAGGAAAACGATGGGAGCGATAGCTTTGGTGTCCAATAAGGGCACGCTGAAAGAGATCCTGGGCGAGAAGGGATTCCGTGACTCCCTCCAGACGGTGGCCAGTAAATACATGAGCGCCGAGCGCGTGTCGAAAGTGGCGCTGTTGGCGGCGAGTCGTCAGCCGCGATTGCTACAGTGCACCGCGAGCAGCTTCCTCCAGTCGGTGATCAATGCGGCTGAGTTGGGCCTGGAGTTTGGGGGAGCGACGGGGCAGGCGTATCTGATCCCGTACAAGAACGGGTACCTGTCGAAGCAGGCCGGATGTCCGGTGTATGAGTGCAAGTTCCTTCCGGGCTATCGTGGTTTTCTCGAACTGGCCTACCGATCGGGGCATGTGACGTTCATCGACGCCCAGCTTGTGCATGAGCGGGACGAGTTCGACTACGGCTACGACTATGGCGGGGGGGGCAGTCCGTTCATCAAGCACAAGCCGTACCTCGGGTCGGATAAGGGCTCGGTAATCTGCGCCTACAGCGTGATCATGCTCAAGGATTCGATCGTGCCGAAGATCGACTTCATGAGTGTTCAGGAACTGGATCAGATCCGCGACTGTTCGAAGTCGAAGCAAGATGGGCCGTGGGTCACGTTCCCGGGTGAAATGCAGAAGAAGTCCATCATCCGCAGGTCTATCAAGTGGATCAGGACAACGCCGGAATTGACGGCGGCGGAGGAAGCCGATAGCGTCGACTACGATTTGAACGTGCTGCCGACAGAGCCGGAAAACAAGCTGGGAACCGCCGGCTGCAAGAAGCGGCTGGCCGCGATTACTGTGAATCAAGTGTCAGCTTCTGCTGCTCAGGACATGGATGAGTCCGACGATGGCCCCACGGATGGGGCCGAGTCGCAGGAGGGGCCTATAGAACCGGAGGAAACGGCAGACTCGGGCGGTGCATGGATATGCGAGCATGGGCACATCTTCGCGGAGCCCGTGGACGATGCGTGCCCGGTGGCGGGGTGTGGCAGTGCCAATATCGAGCAGATGGGGAATGTGTAAGCGTGACGCCCT
>DATKWR010000187.1:0-6761 GCA_035529475.1 Sedimentisphaerales bacterium
CTTGTCCTGCTCGAAGCGGAAGGCAGGCTTGCTGGTAAGGACTGTCGAGGTCACGCTTGGGCAGACGTATTCTTCGACGTGCTCGACGACCAGGTCCGTGCCGGTGAAGTGGCTCACGAACGGGCTCATCCGCGAGTTGTACATCGTGTCGGTCAGGTCGCGCATGAGCACGACGTTCTTGCCCGCGCGGGCCATGTTCCGCAGGCCGAAGGGCCGGCCCAGCACGCACATATTGGTGTGCACGCCCATGAGGATGACGTCCTTGATGCCGCGCTGCTCGAGCAGGCTCCAGATTTCCACGCCCGAGTCGCTGATGGCGTCCTCGTCGCGGATTTGGATCGTGTCGATCTGGCTTTTCCACGGCCACGGGGGGCCTTGTTTGCACTGGGGCTGGCAGTCGCAGCCGCCGTCGGCGTGGTCGATGGGGTAGCCAGCGGTCTGCTCTTTCTGGTCGATCCAGTTGCACCACTTGGTGATGCCTTCGGGCAGGTTCGCGGCTTTGGGCGCATCGGCGGCGCGTTTTCGGGCGGGGCTGTCCGCGTAGGCCCCGACCGTGCCGCTCGGGGCGTGGATAATCAGCACGCCCTTGTCCCGCGCGAGGTTCGCCACCTCGTTGATGTGCGGCGCAAGCTCGGCCACCCGCTCGGTCGCCCCTTTGCACCAGTGCTGGTTCCACATATCGCAGATGATGATGGCGGTCTGCTTCGGGTCCCACTCGACCTTGTTCTGCACGACCCTGAACTGGTTTGCATCATTGGGCAGCGGCGTCCGGCTTCGCGTGACAAGCAGCAACTTTTCGTTGCTCGAAGCACCGTACAGGACATGCGAGAAACTAAAGAGAAGACCCGCAAGCATGATGCAAGTGACGGCTAACATTTTGAATTTACGACTGCCCATAACAATAGACTCCCAAAAAAGATTGCCCGTTGTGGCGAGGCCGTCCCGGCCTTGCGTCCCGCTGGCATTCCTTCGACTTCGCTCAGGACAGGCCTGCCAGCGGTAAGGAACAAGGGCAAGATGCCCTCGCCACATTTCAAATCGTAAATAATAAATAATAAATGGTCTGTCTCGATTCGTGGTCATTTTTCCTTCCATCGAAGCTGCTGGAGCTCTTCTTTTGTGCGAATGAATTTGACGGTGCCGCCGTTGAGCAGAACGCAGCCGCCTTTGGGGTCGTGGTTGTCAAACGTGAACAACTCCGGCCCGCCATGCTGATTCCAGCCCGCCTTAGTTTCGAACAGAAGTACCATATCCGCCGGCGAATCCGGCTTACAATTCGGATTAAGCGCATAGTGGTTCTTGCCCTCGCCAGCACTGGGACACTTGTGAGGCTTGAGTATCCACTGCTCGATGGCAGTACTCTTATATGCTACCACCATTGCGTCACACCATCGTATCGGCACGGGATAGCGCATCTGGCTTCCGCCCAACGGCTGCTTCAGGCGCACCCTTTCCCCTTTGTTATACAAACGCAATCGGTACCAGAGGTTCTTGAGATTCGTCGCGCACTGCACTCGATATTCGAGTTCCGGCATCTGAGCTGTAAGTTTCTTCAGGCTTTCCAATCCCTGGTAATACCATAGCCGTTGTTTGTCTTCGGTTTCGATGAATGTATCTTCGTAAACGGTGAACGAAGTCAACCGCTCACTATCACGGTAGCATACAACTTTTGCTGCGCGCCCTTCCGCGATGGCTATGCCGTCGGTCACTCCCCGGCTCACCTCACTGGCGAAGAATTTCAGATCCTCTGGCTCGTCCACCTCGATGTCTTTGAGAGAACTCAAGTATTGTATCTCTGCCCGGCTGAGGAGACGCCGCTGCGCAGCATACGGAAGGAAGTACTCCAGCGCAGACGGCTGATAGTGTATTTTCGCCTCTGTGAAGGGCGGTAAATCAAAGTTGCGATACTTGGGCGGCTGTAGTTCCCTCTTGTATGGAATGTGCAGGTCGTTGATCTCAATCGCGAGAACCTGCTCACCCTCCAAGGTCTGATTTATCCAGGGCATTATCAGCTCTTCATCCCTGTCTCTTGACCGTTCGTTGGTCTCGTTAAAGGTTAATGACCCTTTGAGCCAGTCCCTGAAGGTTCTACCGGTCAATTGTTTAGGACGCACAAAAGGCACGGTATCATTGTTCTCTGCCTTTTCAAGGGTACTGAAAATCCTCCGAGGGAGGTCCCCTACGTAGTAGCCGATCTCAATAACAAGACGCGTCGCGTACACGATATCCGGCAGTACTTGCCAGCCCGCGAACTGCGGGCTATAACTTATAGGCAAAGCCAATATCAAAGATTCTGTACGAGTCGCACCGCTGCGTAATCTTAGATACCGTCCTATAGGCTGCTCGAGCGGTGCTCTCTCCATTGGCACGCTAAGCCGCCTGCGCACCATAATAGTCTGGTGGTCTTCGGCCAAGTATCTCTCGACGACCAAGAACCTATTGACAAACTCACAGAACCAGATATCTTGCTCAGAATCATTTCTAATCTGATAACGCAGTTCAAGCGTCTTGTCGGTCACATTCAGCTTGGTGATGGTGATTGTCGGGGCGCCGGCGCTCTCAGCGGACTGCGCTTGCGCTGGCACCGAGAGGCATATCATTGCGCCCACGATTAAGATTGCTTGTTTGTTCATTTTTCGTTCTCTCCCTTTTAGTATTCGCAACGGCCGTTACTTCATCATTCGATATTGGATATTCGATATTCACTTCTTTGTGCCTTCGGGCCTTCGTGGCAATCATGGAAGTACTCGCACCAACACGACGCCGTGCCTTGGGACTTTCGTCTCGAAGCGGTCTTTGTATGTACCTATATTCTTTTGCCGCCAGAGGTCTCGGACGCGATGCGGGCCCTCGATGCCTAAATCCTTCCACGCGACGCGGACATTCATTGCAACGTCGGCGGTGTTGAACAGGCCGACGGCCTTGGAGCCGTCTTCCATGTCCTTGGCCATGATGAAATACTCATCGGTTTTCGCGATGATCGGGGCCTGCTTACCCAGCGGGTCCTGATCGACCTCGATGACCTCGGCGTTGCACAGAATATTGAGCGTGAACGCATCGAGCTTTTCCATGTCACCCGAGAAGACCAGGGGCGCGGCCATCAGGCACCACATCGACATATACGAATACTGCTCGTTGGGCGTCAGGCTGGTCGGCCTGCCGACGGCCTGTTTGCGGGCCTCGCCCACCCAGCCAATCAGGATGTAGTCGGGGTCATTCCACTGGCCGGGCTTGGCGTACTTCCAATGCTCGGCGTTGCTGAAGCCGATGTGATAGAAGCCGGGCAGCTCGGCCCCTCGCGCCAGGCCCAGGTCGCCGGTCGTCCGCCAGCAGTTGCCGCCAATCTCGCCCGCCCAGGTCCAGACGTCTCCCATCCCGTACTGGCACAGGTTGAACACGATATCGCGGTCGAGCTGCGCCAGAATCTCGCCCATCTTGCGGTAAGGATTCTGGAAGCGGTCGGCCTCTTCGCCCTTCGCGACGCGGCCATACGAGCACCAGTCGTATTTCAGGAAGTCAAAGTCCCATTCGGCAAACTTGTGCGCATCCATCTCTTCGTGCTGGTATGTCCCCTCGTACTTCTGGCAGGTCAAGGGACCGGGGGAGGTGTAAAGCCCCGCCTTGAGACCTTTGGCGTGAATGTAATCAGCCAGGGCCTTCATGTCGGGGAAATTCCCGTTCGAGCGGATCGCCCCGGCGGCGTCGCGCGGCGGCCCCCCGATCATCGGGTCGTTGGAATCGGGCTTGACCATCCAGCAGTCGTCAATATTGACGTACTCGTAGCCGAAGTCGGCCATGCCGGAGGCGATTATGGCGTCGGCGGCCCGCCTCATGTGCCCATCGGTGACCCGGCCATAGTGAATGTACCAGCTATTCCAGCCCATCGGCGGCGCCAGCGCCAAGGTGTCTCCGACGACAATCTTCAGGGGCCGCTGCGCTGAACCTTGCCGGTTGGCGGCTTTGAGAGTGACGAGGTATTCGCCTGCCTGCTTAGGCGCTGTCCCTGTGATAATCCCGGCGGCGGCATCCAGCGTGAGTGTATCGGGCAGATTCTGTGCGCTGAAGGTCATGGGTCTTTTTCCCGTGCAGGGGATGCGATAGACGAAGGGTCTGCCCGGCCGGGAGCCATAGACTTTTGGCCCGTTGATTTGGGGCGTGGGGCCGGGCCTGGGCGTCAATATCACCTTTTGCTCTTTGATCACCGGCGCATCGGCTGCGATGGGATCGCGCCCGGCGACGACGAAAGCCGCCTCCGCCCAATCGGCATGGTCATTGCTTTGGCTGTCACCTCCCGTATCGACCGAGAGCTTCATCGTCTTGCAGCCGGTTAGGTCCACTTCCACTTTCTTTGCAGGTGCGCCGGCTTTGAGAACGCCGGAGTTGAACAGCAGCCTTCCGTCGCCATAGACGCGGAACCGGACGGTGCCGCCGGTCTTGCCCTCGACCTCATCATCAACGCCAACGTAGGCGGAAAACAACCGGCATCCGCCTTTGAGATCGATGTACATTACGCTTGGGGCGTGCGTACCGACGCCGTGGTCGAAGGTGCGGCCGCCGATTCGCAGGGGCTTACTCTGGACGGATTTATCCTTCTGAGGTGTCCCCCAGCCTGATGTCATCTTTTGAAGATTCAACGAGGACAGCCAGACGATGCGAACAGGCGTGCCGGATCGAGTTGACGGACCACAGCCCGAAAGCGGCGCCAATAGCCCTACACAAATCGACAGCAAAACAGAGATTGATACATTTTGCCTGCGAATTGCACACATCGTGTTTCTCCTTTGCGGTAGGGGCAACCCTATGTGGTTGCCCTGATTCATACTCGGCATTCGGGCGGGCACGCTGGCCTGCCCCTACAGTTAATCTAAAGCAGCGCGAGCCAGCCGCCGTCAACGTAGATGATCTGGCCCGTGATAAAATCGCCCGCGCGCGAGGCGAGCAGGACGGCGGTTCCTACAAGGTCTTCGGGGCGGCCCCATCTGCCGAGCGGCGTTTTCGCCATGACCCAGCGGTTGAAATCGTCGCTGGTCCAGAGCGGCTGGGTCAGTTCCGTGGCGATATAGCCCGGCCCGATGGCGTTGACGTTGATGTTGTATTTGGCCCATTCGACCGCCAGTGTTTTGGTGAGCATGAGCAGGCCGCTCTTGCTGGCGCCATAAGCCGCGGTTGTGGGCCTGGCCGCGTGGCAGGTCAGCGAGCCGATGTTGATAATCCTGCCCGGCTTGCCCGCCTGCTTTCGATGCCAGCAGAACGCCTGCGACAGCAGGAGCACCGATGTCAGGTTGACCCGCAGGACGCGGTCCCATGTTTCGAGGTCAACGTCTTCGGCCTGGCCTCGAATCGTCATCCCTGCACAGTTGACCAGAATATCCACGCCCTTTGTCTCGGCGACGATGCTCTCGAAAAGACCTTCTATCCGCTCGGCGTTCTCGACGTCGAAAGGAAAGCTCCAGACGTTGGAACCGGTCTCGGTGTGAATGTTTTGCCCCACCTCGTCGAGCTGCTCTTTGGTGCGCGCGACGAGTGCAACGCCCGCCCCGTGCCGGGCAAGGCCGCGCGCAATAGCCAAGCCGATCCCTCGACCGCCGCCGGTCACCAGGGCCGTTTTTCCCGATAAGCTAAACAGGCTGCTTTCCATGCCCGCCTAATAAAGCAGAAAAGCCCTCAATTGGCAAGGCACATCAAGTCCGTAATCTAATCCACACCGTGTCAGAACGCCTTGTCAAACGGCTTAGTTAAGCCGGCAACCCACGCAATCTCCTCTGGTGACAACACACGGTCGTAGATGCGGACATCGTCAATCAAGCCTTGAAAGCTTCGGTCATTGTTTGTACCCCGACGACCTATATTCACGTCTATGCTGGCGACGATATCGAACGGGTCAGGGTCCGTCGTTGTCTGGCTGTCATCGTTACCGTCAAGATAGAGTTTCACGGCCGGATACGAAATTGAAGCGTTCTCAGTCACCGTTAGTGCGACATGGTGCCACTGGTCGTCCGCCAGTACCGTGTTGGCCTGCAAATTCCCGTTTCCATGCTCCACGCGCAGCCTGCCCTCGAAAAGCCGAAAGTCCACTCTTTGACCGAGTGTCGAAGCGCCCCAGCATACCATGGTGGCATCTCCGGTAGAGGTGCTCCTGACCCATGCAGCAATGCTGAAGGCTCCTCCACCGAGAATGCCCTTGTAGCCGGTGATCTCCACATAGTCGTCGATACCATCAAGGCTAATGGCCTGGCCGACCTGGCCGGCGGCAAAAAGCGGGCCTCCCATGGCGGTGCCGTTGCGTCCGTTGCCGGAACTGTCATTGGTATTACCTTCAAATGGATATTGGGCCTGCAAGCTGGTTGTGCCGGGATCGGCTGGCGTGATTGACTGACGGTCGTAAGCATATAGCCGGATCCCGTCAAGCAAGACCATCCCCTGGCCGCCAACTGTGCCAATACGCTCGAGGCCAATGGTCAGTTTTGTGACATTGCTGAGACTCACGCCGAGTGAGGCCAGGTCAATATACCACATCTGCCACGCCGCTCGTCTTAAGTTCTCGGCACTGCCATCGTAGGCCACCTTGGCGCCGTTGATCTTCACGTACAACTGCTGTAAGACGTTAGCCGGATCGCCCCGGAATCGCAGCGTCAAGCCTTTAATACCGTGCTTGGCCCAGTCCCGGCCCGCCTGCAAATCGGCCACATTCGCTGTGACCTCTGAAAGGCTCGCCGTGGTGTTGTTGTAGAAAAGCGGCACGGACTGTTTGCCGTCATAAA
>DATKWR010000188.1:0-14665 GCA_035529475.1 Sedimentisphaerales bacterium
GGGCTATTTCTGGTTCATCGATACCATCCGAGGTAGAAGCAATCCCCCCATGAGTCCCGACAAGGTGCACAAAGAATGGGTAAGGTCCGTCGTCGCGACCAAGAGAGCTCCGGCGACGGTGGAATTGATCGCCGACGTGACTGCCAGTAATGGGCCCAACCGTTTGCAGTCGGATTTCACCAAGGCGACCGGAGGGTGCTGGTCTCGCTGGCAGGTCTATGACAGAACCAATCATCTCAAAAGCGGCTCGCGGCCAGCCGGCGGAAATATCCTTTTTGTTGATGGCCACGTTCAATGGCGGCATTTCAATGAACTGGAGCACCGCTGGTTCTGGCAGAGTTTCGGCAACCCCTGCTTCTGGTGGTAGAGCGGCCACTCGATATTCGTTTCTCGATGCTCGATCGTTCGTAGTGACGCCGTCAGGCGTTATTTCCAAAATGCCCTTACGGGCACACTACAAACGGCATCAAGCATCCGGCTGATTCTATTGGGCCTGGTGCGTTTTGCCCGGATAGTGTTCGTCGAGCCATAGCAGGTCAATGTTCGGCGGATTGAATTTCTGCCCCTTGCCAAAGCCCTTGGCGGCTGCCTCGGCTCGGCTCATACAGTAGATGATCGTCCGCTTGTCGGTCCATTTCTTGCGTTCGGCGTGGCCGTCCATGAAGCTGAACGTGCAAGCATCGCTGTGAAAGATGCCCAGAGGATCCCACATGGCATTGGTCCGCGGCTCATAGGACCATCCGCCGTGATTGTAGTTGCCGGAAGCACCGTCGTAGATTTCCTCCACAAAGAGCATCTTGGTGGACTGCTCTTTGAAGGCGAACAGCTTCTTCGGGTCGGAAGGTTCAGTCGCCCGCATATAATCCGACAGCGAGTAGCTGCGGTAAATCAGATATTCCGGTCCTGCCCCCCTGCTCGTCCCCCTCGTGACTCGATTGTCGCCGGGGCAATGATAGGCCTTCACATCCTTGACGTACTGGTACAGGACGCCTTCCTTCAATCCGTTGTACCGCTGCTGTCGCGTGACCGCTCCGCTGTTCATCTGAACGATCTTGCCCGCCGAGTAATCCAAAGGCGGCATGACCCAGGGAGGCACGCCATTGGAGGGGCTGTAGTCCGCGAAGCCGCCGCAGACGCTGCCGTCGTTCTCACTGGCGTACATGATGTAGGCCAGGGCGAGAGTCTTTTGGTTCGAGGAGCATGAGATCCCCCGCGCCTGTTCGCGTGCGACGTTTAGGGCCGGTATGAGGATAGCCATCAAGATGGCGATGATGGCTATAACGACCAGCAGCTCGATAAGCGTGAAACCGTTCCGGCGAATCATAGTTTATCTCCTTCGGTAGCGGTCCATCCCGCCTTTCTCAACAGTAACGGCCACGTGCCCTTTGATGGCCATGCTTCCGCCGGCCCGCAAACCCGCCGGACAACTAAACAATTATACACCCTTCAAAGGGTTGTAATCAAGAAAAATTGGCCTCAAACTTAGGGGGCTTACGTTGAGCATTTCTGTAGCAAATCCTTGTGAAGCCCAAAGCCAGGGTTTTGGCCCGGACTGTAAGCTCCGGCAGTGTCTCGGACTCCGTACCGTTTCAGTTGTCAGGATCGAACGCACCTGTCATTCCATTGCGGCGAGCCAAGAACAGGGGTTCGTAAAATGGTAAAAACTAAACGCAAACGGGCGTTCCTTTGAGGGCGAAAATCTACTAAATTGTTTGTCTATCAGGAAGCAGACAACGACAATGGCGCCATCAGGACCAGAGACAGCAACGCCCAAGAGGCAAGTGTCGCCGGGCCTTGAGTGTGAAGAACGTCAAATTGCCGTAGTTTTTGCATTTTTGAGTTTGCGACGATAGAATCGCATGCAGCACGCTGTGAGTTTCAGCGGGATTATTGATGGATTAAGGAATTCTATAATGGCAAGAAGGCTTTTCGTAGTTGCAGTCGTGACTCTGGCTTTGTCCGCGTCTGGCTGCAAGCAAAAGAAACAGGAATCCGCCGGCGGACAGGAAGCTCGGAGCAAGGGGAACATTGCAGTCATAGTTTCCACTCTGAACAATCCCTGGTTCGTAGTCCTTGCGGATACGGCTAAGACACGTGCCGGGGAACTGGGCTACGAAGCGACCATCTTCGACTCTCAGAATGACACCGCAAAAGAGTCGGATCACTTCGAGAACGTTATCGTCGGAGGGTACGCAGCGATTTTGTTCAATCCGACCGACGCGGACGGATCCATCGCAAACGTGAAGAAGGCAAAGGAAGCAGGCATCCCCACGTTTTGCATCGACAGAGAAGTCAACGCTAACGACGTCGCCGCGGCGCAGATATTGTCGGACAACTACGCGGGCTGCGTGGAGCTGGGTCAGTACTTCGTAAAAAAGATGAGCCAGAAAGGCAAGTACGTCGAGCTTCTGGGCATACTCGGCGACAATAACACCTGGAACCGCTCGAAAGGCTTTCACAGTGTCGTCGATAATTATCCGGGACTTAAGATGGTCGCTCAGCAGGGCGCCGAATTCGATCGCACAAAAGCGATGGACGTTTTGGAGTCGATTCTGCAGGCCAATCCCGACATCGACGCGGTGTTCTGCGGCAATGACGCCATGGCGATGGGAGCCTACCAGGCTCTGGCCGCGGCGGGCAAGGCGGACAAGGTCATGGTGTTCGGATTCGACGGGGCGAAGGACGTGATTGACTCGATCCGTGACGGCAAGATAGTCGCCACGGGAATGCAGTTTCCCAAGAGGATGGCTCGAATGGCCGCCGAGCAGGCCGACGAGTACATCAAGGGAAAGAGAGATTTTCCGCAGAAGATACCCGTGGCCGTTGAGCTGGTCACACGGGAAAATATCGCCAAATACACGGCCTACGGCAGGCAATCCAACGAGTAGGCGGACGCCTCTGCACGCGCCGGAGTTAATCCATGAAGAAGGTGGGCAAGTACACCCTGACCGTTGCGGTGCTCGCGTTCTTGCTGCATCGCGGCCTCTACTTTGAGAATCTGGAAGACATCAGGCAGCAGCGGCGACGAGAGGCTTTCAATGCGGCCGAATACGCCAGGGACTTCTGGGACAATCAATTGCCGGGCGTTCTGGATAAAGCGGTCGGCACCAAAGAGCTGATCGGACTTTTCAACACGGACATGGCTCAGGCGATCGAACGCTACGGCAAGACGCCCGGTGTATCGAGGGTGTACGCCTACCTGCTGAAGGGCGAGGGCACGATCCTTGCGATCGGCGAGAACGGGTTGGAAGTGAGCGTCGAAGAGCCTCAAACGAATCCGGATGTTCTGATAGAAACAGGATTTTACATTCCGGGAAACGCCGTCCGGGACGCCTCCGGGCTGATCGACGTGAGTAAGTTCTCGGACACAATGAAATTCAACGAGATCGGCGGCGAGATTAACAAGATAGTCGTCAAAGACGTGATTAAGCCCTTCTTGGACAAAGGTCCGAGCACGGGCAGAACGGTAAGGTTCTTCGGGGCGACTCAGATCGCACGGGATGCCGCTGAGGAAAAGGAGCTTCAACTCGTAAGGATCGTCCCAATCAAGCTGGAATTGGAATAATCACCAAAGAGCAGTATTGATATGGCTTTGTCCAAGACCGACAACATAGTCCTGCAAGCCAGGAGCATAAGCAAAGCGTTCGGCGGCATCAAGGCCCTTGACGGGGTCAGCCTGGAAATTCACGCGGGTAAGGTCAACGCCATTGTCGGTGAAAACGGCGCGGGCAAATCAACGCTGATGAAGATCCTCTCCGGCGTACATCGGGAATACGAAGGCCAGATCGTTCTGGACGGCCAACCGGTCGCCTTTGCAAATCCGAGGCAAGCACAGGACAATGGCATCGCAATCATTCATCAGGAATTGAATCTGATCCCCTCCCTGAGCGTTGCCGAGAACGTCTTTCTGGGCAGGGAGTTCGTCAGCAGAATCGGCCTGATTGATTACAGGGCGATGCACAGGGAAACGACCAAGATACTCAAGAGGCTCGATCTGCACATAAACCCCCGGATTGCGGTTTCCGGTCTGAGGGTAGGCCAGCAGCAGGTTGTCGAGATCGCGCATGCCCTGTCGCTGCGCGCCCGCATTGTGATCATGGATGAGCCAACATCGGCGATCAGCAAACACGAAATCGAGGTGCTCTTCGGCCTGATACGATCGCTTACGGCTCAGGGGGTCGCAGTTGTTTACATCACCCACAAACTGGATGAGCTTTTTCAGATCGCCGATACGGTGACGGTCCTGCGCGACGGAAAGCTCGTCGGCTCCAGCCCTATCGAGGACGTCACGCACGATGACATAGTCCGGAAGATGGTCGGAAGGGACATGCAGAATTTCTTCGTAAAAGCCTATGTTGCAGAGTCACAAGAAGTTCTTGGCGTCAGAGATGTCTGCCTTGCTCATCCGAGACGCCGGGATGACTACGTTGTGGATCATGTCAGCTTCGATGTCAAGGCCGGTGAAGTCCTGGGCCTGTTTGGATTGATGGGAGCCGGCCGGACCGAGCTTTTGGAGACGATCTTCGGACTCCATCCCAAACGCTCGTCGGGAGACATCCTTTTGGATGGGCGCAAGGTTGAGGTCGGATCGCCAACCGATGCAATCGGTTTCGGCATAGGCTTTGTAACCGAAGACAGA
The DNA here is from genome assembly GCA_035529475.1 of Sedimentisphaerales bacterium. Lineage (GTDB taxonomy): Bacteria > Planctomycetota > Phycisphaerae > Sedimentisphaerales > Anaerobacaceae. The sequence continues at coordinate 4,640 of DATKWR010000188.1, forward strand.
AAACTGGAAGGTCTGATTCTGGAAATGTCCGTCGCAGCAAGCATTAGCCTGGCAAGCCTGGAGCGGACCGAACGTTTCGGCCTTCTGAGCGGCGCGATTGAAAATCGGCTTGCGCGCGACTATGTCGAGCGTTTGCGAATCAAGACACCGTCCGTAAAGCAGAGAGTCGAAAACCTCAGCGGCGGCAACCAGCAGAAGGTCGTGATCGCCAAGTGGCTTGCGACGAACCCGCGCGTCCTGCTCCTGGACGAGCCGACCCGAGGAATCGACATTAACGCAAAGAATGAAATCTACAGGCTTATAAGCGAACTCGCCAAGGCGGGGCTGGCGATACTGATGGTGTCGTCGGAGCTGCCTGAGATTATGGCCATCGCCGACCGGATCGTTGTGCTCTCGGAAGGAAAACAGACCGCCGAGTTTGCATCGTCAAAGGCCACGGAAGAGTTGATTATGAAAGCGGCGATTCCGAAAAGCTTCGGACCGTCGAAAGTATAAGGACCGGGAATGCTTACGCTGGACGATCATAAAGCTCTACTGGTAAAATTCCAGTCCCTGTTGGCCCTGCTGCTGATGGTGGTGATCTTCAGCGTCAGCGCAAAAGGTTTTTTCTCAACCGACAACTTCTGGCTCGTGCTGACCCAGATCTCGGTCAACCTGTGCCTTTCCGTCGGGATGACCCTTGTGATCCTGACCGGAGGGATCGACTTGTCCGTCGGGTCGGTTCTCGCCCTGAGCGGAGCTGTGATGGCGGGACTTCTCAAGAACGGCCTGGAATTACCCGCGTTCAATCTCTTTGTCGGATTCACCGTTCTCGGCGCGGTCCTGACAGGCTTGCTCGTTGGTTCGTTTCTCGGATTATTCAACGGGCTGATGATCACGGTGCTGAGGATTCCTCCGTTCGTCGCTACGCTGGCGATGATGACAATCGCCCGCGGCCTGACGCAGCTCTGGACCGGCGGCGCAGCGATAACGGGTTTGGGTGAGATCTTCGGATACGTGGGCACGGACAGGCTCGCCGGGGTCCCCGTCAGGGTATGGACCTGTGCGGCGGTCGTCGGGTTCGCTATATTAGCGCTTAAGAGGACACGATTCGGCAGATATATTTACGCCGTCGGAGGAAACGAGCGGGCGGCCAAGCTCTCGGGGCTGAATGTCAACAGAATAAAGCTGCGCGTGTACACCATAGCGGGCGCACTTTCTGCGGTAGGCGGGCTTATCGTGACATCCAAGCTCGACTCGGCCACCCCCGTTGCGGGAGACGGCTATGAGCTCGATTCGATCGCCGCGGTGGTCATTGGAGGAACGTCCCTGTCGGGTGGAAAAGGCTCGGTGCTCGGAACGGTCGTTGGGACCTTGATCATTGGCGTCCTGAACAGCGGGTTGATCATACTCAGGGTCCCGCCCTTCTGGCAGAAGGTCATCAAGGGTGGCGTGATACTTCTGGCGGTTGCCATCGATAAACTCAATACGAAAGAACAGTAACGGAATTCAATGGGAAACTACGAGCATGGATATGATGAAAAAGAAATTGACGTTTGGCCTGATCGTGGGGACAAGGGGGTTCTTTAATCCCGAACTCGCTCAGCAAGGAAGGATACAATTGCTGGCAAAACTTGAGTCGCTGGACTATTCGTATGTGATCCTTCCGGCGGAGGCGACCGCCCACGGGGCGGTTGAGACGGCCGCCGATGCACGCCAGTGTGCCGACCTGTTCAAGAAGGAGCGGGATCGGATCGACGGGGTCATCGTCGCGTTGCCGAATTTCGGCGATGAGTTGGGCGTAGTCCAGGCGCTCGATTCGGCCAGGCTCAACGTGCCCGTTCTCGTTCAGGCGTGCAGCGACCGGCTCGATGCCGTGGACGTGCACGGCAGACGCGACGCCTTCTGCGGAAAATTGTCGGTGTGCAACAATCTCTACCAGTATGGCATACCGTTCACGGACACATCCGAACACACGTGTGATATTGACAGCGACTTGTTTGGAAGAGACATCAACCGCTTTGCGAAGATCTGCCGGGTCGTAAAAGGCTTGAGAAACGCCAGGGTGGGGGCCATCGGCGCCAGACCGGCGGCGTTCCAGACCGTACGATTCAGCGAGAAGCTGCTGCAGGCCTCGGGGATTTCGGTTGTGACCGTGGATCTGTCCGAAATGATCGGCAAGGCGCAGCGACTTGATACCGAGGCTCAGAAGGTACGGCAGAAACTGTCCCAGATCAGGAACTATGGACGCATTTCCGGCCGCATAGGACAAGAAAAGGTGCTCAGGCAGGCCAGGCTCTCGGTCGTCATCGACGACTGGATGGCGGAAAACGAGCTGGACGCCAGTGCGATCCAATGCTGGACCAGCGTGCAGCAGAACTATGGCTGTGCCGTTTGCCTGTCCATGAGTCTGATGGGCGAAAGATACATGCCCAGCGCCTGCGAGACGGACGTCGCCGGCGCGATCTCGATGTACGCGCTTCTGCTCGCGTCGGGAGAGATTCCGGGTTTCCTGGACTGGAACAACAATTACGGGGATGAAAAAGACAAATGCGTGTGCACCCATTGCAGCAACTTCCCGAAGAGTTTCATGGCGAATGACATTGAGATATCCGAGCTTGACGTGCTGGGCGAGACCCTGGGCCGAGAACACTGTTTCGGGGCCATCAAGGGCCACGTGGCCGCCGGGCGCATGACCTATTTCAGGATTTCGACTGACGACACTCAGGGCAGGATCAAAGGCTACGTCGGAGAAGGAGAGTTTACCGACGATCCGTTTGAAATGGATGGGGGAATCGCGGTCTGCAAGGTCCCCGGGCTCAGAGCCCTGCTGGCCCATTTGTGCCAGGGCGGTTTCGAGCATCACGTAGCCATGACGCGGACGCACTGTGCGGACGTCGTGCACGAGGCCGTATCAAAGTATATGAAATGGGACCTTTACTATCATCGGTGACGAAAGTCGATCACAAGCGTATGAGAAAAGTGGCGTGTAAGAAGAGAATGAACGGAAAGATCGTACGTCGGAAATAATCCGGAGGACGTCGTGACTGACGATGAGCTCAGAATAAAATCGATTCACTACCGAAAAAACCTGCTCAAGTACATCAAGAAGGCCAATGCCGGCCATACGGGCGGAAGCCTGTCCTGCGTGGACATTCTGAACGTCCTGTACAATCGCATTCTGAACGTCTCGCCGGAGACATTTGCTGACCCGGGACGCGACCGATACGTTCAAAGCAAGGGACATTCGGTGGAAGCTTTGTATGTCGTCCTGGCGGACAAAGGATTCTTCCCTGAATCTGAGCTTGAAACGCTCTGCCGGTATCGTTCGGATTACGTGGGCCATCCCACCCGGAAAGTGAATGGTGTAGAGCAGAATACCGGGGCATTGGGTCACGGCCTGGCTTTCGGCGTCGGCGTGGCACTTTCAGCCAAAAAGGACGACGCAGATTATAAAGTCTATACGCTGCTCGGTGACGGCGAATTGGCCGAAGGATCTAACTGGGAATCCCTATTAGCCGCAGCCCATTATGGCCTGGACAACCTCACAGCCATAATCGACCGGAATAACCTTCAGATTACCGGCAGGACGGAGGATGTCTGCAATATCGAGCCGCTCGCGGAGAAATGCAAAGCCTTCGGCTGGTGCGTCGAGATTGTCGATGGTCACGATATTGCGGCTATGACCGACGTTCTGCGTGCGATTCCGTTCGAGGCGGGCACGCCGAATATGGTTATTGCCAATACCACGAAAGGCAAGGGAATCAGCTTCATGGAGAACGATTGTACATGGCACCACCGTGTACCTGACGACGAGCAGTACCGACAGGCACAACGGGAATTGGATGCGCTTTTGGAGGGGATCGAGTCATGAGATTCGAAGCGGGGTCAGAATTGGGCAAAGCGAACCTGGAGGTTTTTTCCGAGACCTTGTTGTCATTGGCCAGGCAAGACAGGAACGTCCTCGCGGTGACCAGCGATTCGCGGGGTTCGGGCAAATTGGTGCCTTTTGCGGCCGGCGTGCCCGATCAGATCGTCGAGGTGGGAATCGCAGAACAGAATCTGGTCGGGATATCTGCAGGTCTTGCGTCAACGGGTAAGATCGTTTACGCGGTCTCTCCGGCCAGTTTCCTGACGGCTCGAGCGCTGGAACAAATCAAGAATGACGTTTGTTATTCAGACCAACCGGTCAAACTCATTGGTATCAGCGCCGGAGTGAGTTATGGCGCTCTGGGCTCGACTCACCATTCCACGCACGACCTGGCTGCGCTCAGAGCGGTAAATAACATCGTCATCATTGTACCGGCGGACAACTTCGAAACCGCAGAAGCGGTCAAGGCCGCAGCAACTATGCCCCACCCGGTCTATATACGATTCGGGAAACGACCGATGTACCATTTGCACGGACCGGATACGGAATTCGAGGTGGGCAAGTCGATAATCATCCGGGAGGGGACGGACGTTACGTTTGTTGCCACCGGCGAAACGGTCTATCACGCCCTCATGGCAAGCAAAGCGATCGAACAGAAAGGACTGACTTGCCGTGTGATCAGCATGCACACCGTCAAACCCCTGGACGCCGAGGCGGTTCTACGCGCCGCACGCGATTCCCGCGCGCTGATCACCGTTGAGGAGCATAGCGTCTCGGGCGGACTGGGGGAAGCGTGCGCCGCTGTTTTAGCCCAGGCCGGGCTTAGCCTTCCTTTTAGGATCGTTGGCTTACCGGATGAGTACACAATCACGGGCAGTCAGGTGGAAATCCTTAACCATTATGGCATCAGCGCTCAGGGTCTGGCTGAAACGGCCGGAGCCCTTCTGAATTCGTAAACGGAGGCGAACAAGGGTTGGCTGTTTGCAGCCTGAGAAGAGAGAACTGCAATGAATAACGACTGCATCTTAGCGATCGATCAGGGCACCAGTGGCACGAAAACCGTAATCTTCGATTCCCAGGGTCAGATCATAGCCAAAGCCACCGAGCCGTTGGGGTCCTTATTCCCACAGCCGGGTTTTGTCGAACAGGACCCTCTCGAAATCTATGAGAACGTTCTAATCTCTCTGAAGAAATGCCTGAAGGAGTTTGTGGAAACGGCTTCGAGGGGCCTGGACGAAATCGTATGTTGCGGCATCTCCAATCAGCGGGAGACCTTTCTTCTGTGGGACGATTCAGGCCGGGCTCTCTGCAACGCAATTGTCTGGCAGTGCAAGAGATCGGTGGACGTCTGCAATCGCTTGAAGGACTCGGCTCTGGGCGGCGAGGTTATGCGCAGGACCGGGCTGATTATCGACCCGTATTTTTCCGGAACCAAGTTGATCTGGCTCTGTGAAAACGACCCCGTAATGAAGAATGTAATTGATTCAGGAAAAGCGTATTTTGGAACCATCGATACCTGGCTCTTATTTAAGCTCACCCAGGGCCAGAGTTATTTCACCGATTACACAAATGCCTCCCGCACGCTCCTTTTCAATATCAACGACCTCGAATGGGACGGATATCTCTTGAATAAGTTCGATCTGAAAAACCTCAACGTCCCCCAGGCCCAACCGTCTTCCTACTCATACGGCCAAACGGATTTTGCGGGGCTCTTGCCGAACAAAATAAGCATATCGGCCATGGTGGGCGATTCGCACGCCGCCGCTTTCGGAGAAGGCTGCTTCTCGTCCGGTACGGCCAAGGCGACCATGGGGACCGGCTCTTCTATCCTGCTCAACACCGGGGCCAAGAGGATTCAATCCAAAAAGGGTATGGTCACAACCATTTGCTGGAGTCTGCCCGGTAGAGTCGATTACGCCCTGGAAGGCATTATTGTTACCTGCGGCGCCACCATTAACTGGCTGCGCGATGGGCTGGGGCTGTTCGTTGACAATCAGGAAACACAGCAGATGGCCCTTTCCGTTGAGAACAATAATGGCGTGTACTTAGTCCCTGCCTTCAGCGGCCTGGGCGCTCCCCACTGGAAAATGGACGCCAGAGCGGCGATTCTCGGCCTGACGTTCGGCTGCAATAAGAACCACATCGTCCGCGCCGCGCTGGAGTCTATCGGATACCAGATAAAGGATGTCATCGCCGCCATGGAAGAGGATGGCGGAATCAAGTTGGAGGAGCTGAAGGTGGACGGGGGTATTGTAGCTAATCGGTTTGTCATGCAGTTCCTGGCCGACCTGTTGAGAACCCGTGTCGTTAATATTGGCATGGAGGAGGTCTCTGCCCTTGGCGCGGCCTACTTAGCCGGGCTCCAGCAGGGTATTTTCCAGGATATCGCTCAATTGGAGAGCCTCAATATCGGCCGAAAGCAGATTGGTCCCAATACGGACGCCACGGAGGCTCACGCTTCTTACGAGGGCTGGAAAAAAGCGGTGCAGCAGCTTTTGTAATCCAGTTTGTGCCGCAGAGACGCAAGCCGCTCTTTCGAGCGAGCTCTTTGAAAATGGTTTTGTATCGGGTCCACGAATGTTGAGTCGTATGTTTTGAAATTGCAGAGGAGCGGACATATGCAAATGCCGAAGATTCGAAAAGTCATACTGCTGATTACGCCCTCTCGGGAATACACGCGGGGTCTTCTGCGCGGTATCGCCAAGTACTCTCATATCCAGGGGCTTTGGGTATTCTATCGGCCGTTGGATTACAGAGAGCCCAAGGGCAAGGAAAGATTATTGCCGCTGATAAAGGCATGGAACCCGGACGGCATTTTGATGCGTGAACCTCATAAGATGGAAGAAATCATTGCGATGGGGGTGCCTACCATTTCCTGCCCATATACCAGAGACAGAATCCCGGGTATAGGCAACATAATGACCGACCATGTCAGTGTTGGAAAGATGGCTGCCGAACATCTGCTCGAGCGCGGATTTCAGCGGTTCGCCTATTGCGGTTTCGACGACTGGTGGTGGTCGCGGAAACGCGGCGAAAGTTTTGGCAAAACCGCAGCGGAGGCGGGTTATTCAACGTACTTCTATCCCCAACCACGCGCTAAAGCCAAACGGACATGGGACAAAGAACTGCCGGTAATCGCAAACTGGCTGCTTACATTGCCAAAGCCAATAGGCCTGATGGCCTGCAATGATGACCGTGGCGAATGGGTCATCGAAGCCTGCAAAATCGCCGGGCTGAACGTTCCCGATGAAGTAGCTATTGTAGGGGTTGACAACGATCAGTTGATCTGCGATTTGTGCAACCCACCTCTATCGAGCATCGTTCTCAATGTTGAAAAGGCCGGCTATGAGGCTGCCGCCCGGCTGGATAAAATGATGGCCGGCGAAAAGGTAACCGACTATGAGATTCATGTTCAACCGACACACGTGGCCGTACGGCAATCAACGAACGTATTGGCCATCGATGACGCCAGCGTTGCCGCGGCCATACGATTCATTCGTCAGCGTTCAAAGACGGTGATTCAGGTCGGCGACGTGGTGAGCGCCGTCGGATTGTCGCGACGCGTCCTCGAAAAGCGATTTCGCAGCATTCTTGGCCATTCAATTCACGACGAAATCCGCCGTGCCCGCGTCGAACAGATCATCCAGATGCTGGCGGAGACGGAAATGTCAATATCTGACATTGCCCAGGTCTTGGGATTTCCCGATGTGGCACATATTTCTCGATACTTCAACAGCGAAAAAGGAATAAGCCCTTTGGCCTACCGCAAACGGTATCTTCGAAAATGAGGTGGCTCCTGTGCAGCAGCAGTCGTTTCCTCATTCCCGAAGGCGTCGTGAGAGCTGGGCCCTCTATATATAGGAGCAGTCTATTCGTAAAATGGCAGGAAATAGACGCAAAATGGCGTTGTGCGGATAAGAAAGAATGACGATCATATACGAAGAACGTATATCAACGAGAAGAGTACTTCTATGGGAAAAGTGATGCAAAGACGAGACGGATTCACTCTGATTGAGTTGTTGGTGGTGATCGCAGTGATCGCCCTGCTTATGGCGATTCTCATGCCTGTTCTCGGCAAAGCCAAAGACCAGGCACGAACTATCGTATGCCGGTCGAACCTCAAGCAATACGGCATAGGCATGAGAATGTACCTGGATGACAACATGTCTTCTTTTCCGGATTCCCGCACCTGGCTAAAGTCTGCGGGCCACGCTTATGCTCGCAAGGGAGACGAGCCGGATGGTGTGTTCTGGCCTTACCTGAAGGATCTGGACGTCCACATGTGCCCCAGGTTTTCTTCGCTGGTCAAAGATACGACCTGGAGCGATACGGCGGTTAGTTATGTCATGAATTCTTATGTGGGCAGAGATGGTACGATCTGGTCGGATTGGCTGGGCTCCAACGTTACGGGGGTCAAGAAAGAAACCGAGGTTTACAGTCCCGCCAAAGTAGTAGTATTTACCGAAGAGAATACATGGACGATTGAGGGCTATAGCAACTATCCCTTTAATGACACCCACTTTACCGTTGGCAATTGGAGCAGGCAAATTGACAATTACGCCACCTTCCACAACGCCCCGGGAGATATCGACAAGGGTGGGACAAACATCGTTTTTGTAGATGGGCACGTCGAAATCCTGCCGAGGGTGTCTGATTTGGATGAAGGCTTCAGACTGGCCTGGCCCAAGAAAGACCTGCCTTACTGAGTCTATGAAGTCTCGCATCTTTCTATAAACGCAAAATGGTTAGAAGAAAACGCAAAATGGCCTTTTTGTGTGGGCAAAAATCTGATAGACTACAGGGTTGTGAGTAAACATAGGAGGTGTTGATGGCTCATCGAAGACCTGCCGGCCATATATATGGCTCGCAGTGGCTCTTATCATACCTCCGTGTTCGTCAGAACCACGAGTAAAGAGGGTGCCTATCTGTTTCGTTTGTATGCTTACACGTGTTTTCGGGAAGAACTTCGCGGATACAACTCTGCTTTGGCTCGTTGCCGGGCAGATAAAGTCATTCATTGGTTTTTCTGAAGGAGGCATGTCATGTGTAGAAAATTGAGTCGTATAGCCTTGGCATTGGTGGTGAGTCTGGTGGGCATGACAACGGCCTATGGGCACGATGTCATCTGGGACTTCGAGAACGGAAACGATCATGGCTTCGCCCTGGCTGGGCTCAAACCGGGTGTACTTCCTGAAGGAGGTAGTGCCTGGAGTATCGGGCAGCCGGACCAGTATGACGGCCAAGTACCTGCTGTGGTAGAGGGCTGCCACATGGTGGATGTCAATGATGCCAACGGTGTTCCGATAAACGTTCTCCAGTACGGCCCTTGTAACGATCCATTCGGTGCGGCTGTCGGCGATCCACCCTATGACTTCACGAATGGCCGGGGCCAGTCGAGTTACCTCAACACCTACAACCAGAGCCAGTGGGGTGATAATTTGCACATCGCAGAGAACGACCAGATCGCCACTTCCCGTCCCGTGTTGCTTTACGAGGGCGCGCATCTGACGACTTGGGCCTTCGGTAATACAAGCGCTGACTGGGCTCAACCCCGTATGGCCCCAGAACTCGACCCGAACACCGCAGAAGGCTACGTTACGGGCTCGGGCGGTATCGCTGTGCTCTCTGCGGATGATGGTTCACTACTGGCCAGCCTGCTGGTAGCAGCCCAAGATGGCGATGGCAATATGCCCAGAGAGTTCAGTCTCGATCTCTCGGACTTTGCCGGCCAGAGGGTTGTTATCGAGGCCGTGGACGCCTTTGCCGGTGGCTGGGGCTGGCTATGCTTCGATGAAATTCGCATTACGAACGCCATCCAAACCGACGTCATTTGGGACTTCGAAAACGGCAACGATCATGGCTTCGCCCTGGCCTCGCTCAAACCGGGTGTACTTCCTGAAGGAGGTATCGCCTGGAGCATCGGGCAGCCGGACCAGTATGACGGCCAAGTACCTGCTGTGGTAGAGGGCTGCCACATGGTGGATGTCAATGATGCCAACGGTGTTCCGATAAAGGTTCTCCAGTACGGCCCTTGCAACGATCCATTCGGTGCGGCTGTCGGCGATCCACCCTATGACTTCACGAACGGCCGGGGCCAGTCGAGTTACCTCAACACCTACAACCTGAGCCAGTGGGGTGATAATTTGCACCTTGCAGAGAACGATCAGGTCGCCACC
>DATKWR010000189.1:0-2149 GCA_035529475.1 Sedimentisphaerales bacterium
TCCACGCTGATTTCTCCACAGAAGTCCGCCGGTGTACCCACCAGCGCAACGTCCCCGATGCGCACGACCTGCATCCAACCGTCTGTATCGATGCCGAGAATAGGAAGCAAGAACTTCGATACGCGCCAGTTTTCACTCAAACGCAATTGAAACGGCGGCAGCCGAATCGCAAATCCAACGGATGCGACGTCCACCGTGTCATCGAATAGCCTGGTATCTGCAACCGCTTCCAACACTTTGTCCGCCAGCGCCTCCCCCATCGCACGGCAGCGATCAAACGGGTCATCTCCCTCCGGCGGGCGGGGGCTCATACTGCCGACAGATCCGCCAAGATAAATCGCCTCGGCGCCCGTCTGTTCCTTGATGCGGCGGACGAGGAAACCGGGGTACTCGCCTGTGAACTGCATGTTCTCGGCGCCGAGAACGGTCGGGTGCGCCGAGTAACTAACGACAAAGCAACGGTCGCCGTCTTGGTGCTCGATGAGTATGTAGCTCAGCTCGCTTTCGACCGGGTCGTTCTTGCGAGTACGATTCCTGATGTATTCGGGAGCATCCACACCGCCATGCGCCATTTTAGCCGGCTCAAGGGACTGGAACGCCTCGACGATCACTTCTGTGAAGGCTTTGGTCAAAAATTCCGGGATGTTCGGATCGTATGGTCCGTTGAAAGCGCTCGATACATATCCCGGGCCGAATGCGCCGAGACCTGAATGATTATGGCTTGCATTGAAAAGAATGGCATTTGCCGTCAGCGGTGTCCGCTGGCAGACGCGGGCTCGGACCTGCTCGGCCACATTTTCCGGGATGATCAGCATGTCTGCGCCGACAATTACAGCAGTGTCGGCACCGTCGCTGACGGCCAGGGCTTTGACGAAGATTTCGTCGTGCACGCCCGTCGATGGTTTACCCTTGCGATCTCCATATCCGGCCAGGGGAGTGCCAATCGGCGGCCTGATGGAACGCGAGCTCCAACCCGCCTGGAACAGACCGATGGCCGAACCACGAGAGAGACGCTCCTGCTCTCGCTCAATTGCGGCCAGCGCTCTTTTGTAATACGACTTGTCTTCAAAGCCGCTCTTGTAGGTGGGCCAGGGTCCCACAAGGACCACGAAACATCCGGCGACGATGGCCGGTACGGCCGCTAAGAGAAGCAAGATTCTGCGCCTGCGCGTCATACCTATGAAGTATGCTCTACGGCCTTGGTGAAAATGACCTTGTGATCTCCCGGTCCGTAAAACTCGGGTATCTGTGCTGCCTCGAGATAACCCAGAGCCTCGTAGAAGCGACGCGTCGGGAGGTACGTTTCACGGCTCGATGTTTCGACGATCAGTAACCTGCCCGCTCGCTCGGAAATGGCCCGTTCGGCGAAAGCCGACAGTGCGCGGCCGATGCCCCGGCCCTGCCAGGGGCAAGCCACACCAATCCAATAGATGTCAAAACTGCCGATTGTGCAGGGTGTTGGGCCAAAACAGATCCAGCCGGCCACCTCCTGATTCACACGAGCTACAAAAGACTGGTAGTGTCCTTTGGGGCCTTCGGCAAGCGCGGCATCGAGAACCTCGCGGGCAATATCTATCTCATCGGGCCGAAAGAACCCGGTGTCCGCAAGCAATGTCAGCACCGCCTGGCGATTCTCAGGCCGGCACCAGCGGATCTCGGTGGATGGAGAACCGGTTTTGAGTTTTGAGTTTTGAGTTTTGAGTCTTGGGTCTTGAGTCTTGAGTCCTCGGGCCGCCGCATTCTCTGCGGTCAGCTTCACAAAGGCCTCATACGAAATCCCGGCAGAGGCCAATGCGGCGGCGAACCCGGCGTCCGGCGAGATGTCCGGATTGGCGTTGACTTCCAGGACATGGGGATTGCCGGCCTTGTCCAGGCGAAAGTCCACGCGGCAATAGTCGAAACACCCAAGCGCACGACATGAAGCTGTGGCAAGATGGCGGATGCGTTGGGCCAGACGTTTCGAGAGCGGCGCAGGGATGATCCGGGGGGTGTGATGATACTCGAAGCTGTCCGCGAGCCACTTGGCCTCATAACCCACGATGCGGGGCTGAGTCTCCTCAAACGCGCTGAAGTCGATTTCCGCCAGGGGCAGCACGTGCAGTTCACCATCGCGGCAGATCACCGAGACGTTCAGCTCGCGTCCGTCGAT
>DATKWR010000190.1:0-6414 GCA_035529475.1 Sedimentisphaerales bacterium
ACGTGCTTCGTTGGTTAAGAGTTTTCTATCGACGCGGGGCCGCGGCGGTCTATGAGAAAAGGTTATCGGTGATGCGAAAGAAACTGACGAGAAATTGCCGGCAGCAACTTCGTTTCCTGTCCGGCGGAAAAACCGAATGATGAACAAAACAACTGTACTTTTTTGAAAGGACAACATCATGTTACCACTGGCACACCAACGTTACGGCATGTTTGATGCCGAAAGCGAAGATATCCCGATGATGACCCTCGGGGATATGTCCCCGGCGGACCTGGCAAGGAACCAAGGGCGATGAATGCAGAACATGAAATCACGATTTCCCCGCTTCTTCTTACGCCAAGAGAAGCGGCCAGGACCTTGAGCATTTGCGAGCGGACCCTGTATGGCCTGACCAAAGTCGGCGAATTGCGGGTGGTGAAGATCGGGCGGGCCGTCCGCTATGACGTGGGCGATTTACGGGCCTGGATAGAGAGGGCGAAAAAATCTTCAGAAAGCCCTTGATATTGTTGTCAGACATGATTATATTGTGATATATGAGACACAAAAAACCAGGACGAAAAGCCCTGCCGAAGGCGCAGCGCCGGAGCGTAAAGATCACCTTCCGCGCGACCGTTGCCCTACGCAAGGCGTTGGACGATAAGGCCGAACAGGAAGGCAAGACAATGGGCACGTACATAGCCGATGTACTTCAAACCCAAATCGAAAGGAGCGAGTGATATGGCCTCAATTTCCAGAGATCCAAACGGGCGAAAGCGGCTTTTGTTCGTAGCCGAGGATGGGGCAAGGAAGACAATCCGGCTCGGAAAAAGCAGTCTCAAGCAGGCCGAAGCCTTTAAGGTCAAGCTGGAGGCGCTGATTGCCGGACGGCTTACCAGGACCATCGACGCCGAAACGGTCCGATGGATTGCCGATTTGTGCGATGAGACCCATGCGAAGCTGGCCGCGGTGGGGCTTGTCGAGCAGCGAACCATCACCACGTTGGGGGCCTTCCTGGACGGCTACTTAGAGAGCCGGGCCGACTTGAAGCCGAACAGTATCATTGTCTATGGGCATACGCGGCGTACACTCATCAAATTTTTTGGTTGTGAGAAGCCTCTGCGTCAGATCGAGCCGGAAGAGGCCCAAGCATGGAGGGCTTGTTTGACGGAGCAGGGCTTAAGTGAAGCGACGGTGAACAAGCGGACCGGCAATGCCAAGGTTTTCTTCGGCGTGGCGGTGAAACGGCAATTGATTGCATCGAACCCATTCACGGAGCTTGAGTCGAAGTCGATAGCGAACAAGTCACGGCAGTATTTCCTGGAGCGCAGGGATGCCGAGAAGATTCTTTCGGCCTGTCCTGATAGTCAATGGCGGCTTATCTTCGCCCTGTGCCGATACGGGGGTCTGCGGTGTCCGTCTGAAGTCCTGGGCCTGCGATGGTGCGACGTGAACTGGCAGGAGGGCCGGCTGCTCATTCACAGCCCAAAGACAGAGCGGCACGAGGGCCGGGAAAGCCGAGTCATTCCCATATTCCCGGAGGTCCTGCCGTACCTTCAAGACGTATTTGACGCGGCGGAGCCGGGCACGAGCCGGGTAATTACTCGTTACCACAACGCGAGCCAGAACTTGAGAACAACGCTACAGAAGATCGTCAAACGGGCCGGCCTCAAATGCTGGCCGAGACTCTTTCAGAATCTTCGGGCGAGCCGGGAAACGGAGCTTGCTTCACAGTTTCCTCTGCACGTGGCAACGGCCTGGATAGGCAACACGGCGCGGATTGCCGAGCGGCATTATCTTCAAGTGCCGGACCAGTTTTTTGACTTAGCGAACCGTATCGAAAAGAACGCCGAACCGACCGAACAAGAGGCGGCGCAGAATACGGCGCACGCGGCGCATTTTGCGGCGCAGTACCATGCCGCACTGAGCGGCACTGAGTGGAAGGCAAACCCACCGGACGGGCTGAAAAACGCGGTTTTGCCACTTGTTGCGGCTGCTTGCAACTCAGTGCAACATGCCAGGATGGAGACGAAGGGAATCGAACCCTCATTTCCGCGATGCGACCGCGGCGTGCTCCCGTTACACCACGTCCCCGAGACCACCTTATGATTTCCGAACCCGATTCTACAGCGGCGGGTCCTGGATGTAAAGCATTTTCACATGCGCAGCCCGGAAACCGTCAAAATGTCCATTTCTCATAGCACACTACTTTCTCTATCGGTTCCCGTTTTGGTTCGGGCTTGCTGTCGGCCGGATAGCCGAGAGCCATCAGTTCGATAATCGCGATATCGTCCGGAACGTTTAGGATTTGCGCGACTTTCGCAGGCTCGAACGAGCCGATCCAGCACGTGCCGAGTCCTAACTCGGTGGCCTGCAAGCAGATATGCTCCAGTGCTATGGCCACGTCGATGGGCGCGATGGCCTGGCCGCATTGCATCACGTAATCGCTGTTGCTGCACGCGACGATAATCGCCCCGGCTTTCTCGAATACAGCAGGCCGGTTGGTGGTCGCTGCCACCTGGCGTTTGGTTTCTTCGTCGGTGACAACGACAAAACGCCAATCCTGCATATTCCTGGCCGACGGCGCCAGCCGGGCCGCCTCGAAAATCGTATCCAGCTTCTCCCGCTCGATTTTCCTGTCCTGATAAGCCCGGCAGGAGTATCGCCTGCAAATCACGTCGAATATGACCATAGGTTCACCTCAAGTTCTTTACCCCATCGATTGCGGGCGGTTCGCCCGCCGCGAGAAGAAACGTCGCTGCTCCACCAGGCCGGCAGCTCTCTGGCGTTGCTCGTATTCTCAGCCTTGTTCATAGTAGTATTCTACATCGAATTGGGCGCTCTATGCAAATCTAATATGGTGCAGTCCGCTGGGTTCCTGCAGCTCGCACACAGGAACTGTGGTGCTATCGTAAGGCGGCCACACGACCGGGCGAGGGCTGATTCACTCTGATATGATCCTGAGAATAATCCGTTCTCTGTAGATTTCACCGATTGACGTTGGCAAGACCGAGAAGAAATTGCGGCGGGGCTGACTGAGAGCAGTCCCGTTTTCTTTCGTCTCGCGGCGCAAGCCCGCGGCGGCCTAACGCAGCCCGCAGGCAAGGCACATCAATATCAGCACAGATAAAGCGATAAGATTAAGGTAGAAGTAGTTTAGTCCGCTCATCGTTCGTTCCCCCCATTACACCTGTATTATACACGATCCGGCGTCAAGAGTCAAGGGATTTCTTAGTTCAGGCATCGGTGCAACGTTCTGTCTGACGTGCTATGAAAAGAGCCCCTGCCCCTCGGAGGGAGAGGGTTTATCGAGGCAGGGGCTTCAATGGGCCGCGAGCATAGCGCTCACGGCCCCGTTGTATATTTCGTTTTTTTGTGTTCTTACAGTGTTCTGCGTCTTCGCAGCCAGCCGACCAGGCCAACGCCGATGCCGCCCAGCAGAACAGCGCCGGGCGCCGGAATGACCTGGAGCAGAACGTTGTCTATGCCGACGTAGCTGTCCTTGATGCCGTCAAGGCTGTTCCTGACCTCGAAGACTACGGTGTACATCCCTGCACTGGCGACAGAAAGGCTCCATGTTTCCCAGGAAGTGCCCCAGTAGTCTTGCGGGTCTGCGTTCACAGAATCCATCGCGTGTGTCAAGATTAGCGGGCCTGCCGTTCCTACGCCCGAATACACGCTTAACGAGGCGGTGTCGTCGAACGGCTTGAAGTCCCGTGAATCCCAGAAGTAATCGAACATCAGAGGGTAGCCCGGCGTCATGAAGTAGCTTTGATACAACTGGGTGAGACTGCCCGGCCCGTCAGTTTTCAGCAGTGCAAAGTAGCTGCCGTCCGTCGGACCCCAACTCGTCACCCCGTTCCCGCCGGGATCGCTATGGCCTGTGACAACGTCTATGGAAGCCCCATCCGGCACAGTCCACGACCAGCCGGTCAGGTCGCCGGTCTCGAAGCTCCCATTCGTCGGACCGGCCCGCGCCCGCGAAACGGGCATCAGCAATGCTGCCAGAGCACAAACCACTAACAGTTTTTTCATTCCCTTTCTCCTTGTCAGTAGTTACATCAACCTCCTGTACGAAGGGCCTTGCGCACTGGCCCTTCGTGGCGCGCACATAGCGCGCTAATCGAAGTAAAAGCGAAACGTGGGTGGAAAACCGACCGAACGAGGCCGCAGAAATGGGCGCAAACCGACCACCACCCCGGGCTCACAGCCCCGGACAGCAATCCGGATTGCACCACTCCTCTGTCTTTGGCCGCATTACATGACTCCACCTTTTGTTCCATGCCTGACACGATCAGGCCGTTGCCCAGGAACTGTGGAACTGTAACACGTCGTGAAGCTGCGCCCCTTAGATAGCCACAACCTCACTTTCCTACTATTACCACACCCCCCATACCCGCGTCAAGAGAAATTTTCGCGAAAAATGAAGTTTTTTTCACCCCTCCTGCGGGCTTTCCCGCTTCGCGGGGATTTGTTGGGGCGCGATAGCCGCAGCGCGCAAAGCAAAGGGCTGGCGCCAAGACACCAGCCCCAGAAAGTACCTGACACTTTTAGGTCTGCTATTACGGCAGTGGCAGTGTATCCCATGCTGTGGGATCGTCATAGTTCGAGACGTCGGTACCGACACGGTAGATGCGAACCTGGAGCAGCTTCAGGCCATGGTTCTCATACTCCCAGTATTCGTTCGCCAGCATGTCATCGAAGATCGGAACGCGAACGTAGATGGTATCAACAAGTACTAGATCATCTACTTGGCCATCACCATCAGCGTCCTGAAGCTCATAGACTTCGACTTTGAGGACAATGGTCAGAAGGGCTGCGGTCTGGTTCGTGAATATGGATTGGCCTTTCTCACGTAACAGTACGCCCGTCGACTCTATTGAACATACTCCACCAAGGTCTGCAAGCTTATTAAGAACTTTTACATCATCTGCACCTAGAAAATTCATTAAATTACTCTCGACAACATCTGCACAGGTGGTGATCTTCGCCCATCCGCCTGGTTTGCCGAGAGGTCGTACAAAGATAGAATAGGCTGTTATGGTATCAGTCTCTTCGGTTTCTTCGCCGACCACATAGGGATCAAGTCCAGGATCCGGCAGTGCCAAAACAGCCCCGCTACCACCCGTACCGTTCTTGTCCAGTACTTTGAATTCATCGGCCTCAGTTCCCGGCGCATCATTAGTACCACTCTCAACCAGATTGATCTTGCTTTTGCCGTAAAGGTCGACGAATATGACTCCGCCACCAGCATCATCCATGTTGACATTTTTCGGATTCGTGACCCCGATGATGTTCAGGTTGTAGTGCTGACCAGTCAAAACTGCGTCGTCAACAATACCATCTCCTATACCTGGCGCTACCGCGAACGTTGTCCCAACGGCCATTAGAACGACCAGGCTTGCGATTACTAACTTTTTCATTTTTTGCTCTCCTTTTAATAATGATTTCTGAAGTTAACTTCATTCTTCGGCCTTCTGTTTTGCCGTGCGTCCACGGCCGAGACCTTCAGACACGTCAATTGCCTCCGCTCAATACCTCCTTTCTCCCCCCCGGGCTACTTCATACCAAACAGAAGTTTCCATTCGGCCGAATCGCCGTTACGACCGCGCGCGAGTCCTTCTTCCAGCTCCGCGCGAACGCGCGATTCCTTTTCAAACAACCGTAATTATCGTGCCGGAAAGCCCGACCAGGCACATAGCATGGCTTTCCACCACCACTCTCGGTACAGATCGTAAAGAACGAGACGCAGACTGTCAAGTAGAAAGTCCGAAAAAAAACGCATTTGTTTGGGGGGCCGGCCCGGGCACGCGGAGTCCTCGCCCTCCGCCGCCGCAAGGGCAGATTAGCGCCTTCTATGGTGGGCCAGCCCGATTCCGACGATGGGGGAGTGCTCTCGCAGGTGCTTTTCTGCGGCTCTGAGCCGCCGCCGGCCCCCACGGGCCAGCAGCATCGCAACAAGGACCGCTGCGACGATCCCCACCAGTTCCCATCGGGTCCATTGCCGGTAGTAGAGCCACGAGGCGTACTGAGTGAATCTGTTGATAAGGCCTTCCAGGGTCATCCTTCTTACCTCCGAATCTCAGGCTAATCGCCAATCCCTTTGCTTTTCGTTCGCCCCGTAAGAGCGTGTTCGAGGTAACCCTATTGTATTGTGTTATAGCCGCATGGAGGGCAGGAAGGGCGCAGCATGTTGCATTCACGGGGAGCTCCTTCTCGCCACTTCTGCTTTAACGAGCGGAATTGTATCAACAAGGCCGGGATTTGTCAAGAAAAAAATCTGGAAAAAACTAATGTAGTGTGCGAGGAGAAATCCTGGCGGGTTCAGGCGGCCCCTCGCTGAGATTTCCAGTATATGTTCCACAGACCGCTATGGTAGAGACTGGCCAAGGCCATCATCGCTTCGGCGTTGGAGGTGTCCCACCTCATGCCGGGTCC